>NZ_JBYVYK010000014.1:0-103651 GCF_058148405.1 Mycobacterium sp. DHQP2018-32-09
GATTCAAGATGATGATCGCCTTGCCCCGCGCCGCCCCACCGATGACCTCCACGCCCGCACTGGTGGTCTTGGTGAACTCGTCGATGTTGGCCCGCGTCCCCGGCCCCGCCGACGCCGAGGACACCGACGCCACGATCTCGGCATACCCCACCTCGACCACCCGGCTCACCGCATGCACCATCGGAATCGTCGCCTGCCCACCACAGGTCACCATGTTCACGTTCGGCGCATCCAGATGCGCCCGCAGATTCGCCGGCGGGATCACCCCCGGACCCACCGCCGCCGGGGTCAAGTCGATCGCCCGGATCCCCGCCTCGGCATACCGCGGCGCCGCCGCCCGATGCACATAGGCACTCGTCGCCTCGAACACCACATCGGGCAACTCGTCACGACCCAGCAACCAATCCACCCCCTCGTGACTGGTCTCCAACCCCAACCCGCGCGCCCGCGCCAACCCCTCACTGTCCGGATCGATCCCGATCATCCACCGCGGCTCCAACCACTGCGACCGCAACAACTTGTACAACAGATCGGTACTGATGTTCCCCGACCCCACGATCGCCACCGAGAGCTTGTCCGTCACTGGCTTCATTCCTGTGTTCGAAGGTGCACTGGCTCAGGCGAACTCGACGAATACTTCGCCGAGGCCGGTGAGATCAGCTCGGAAGTGGTCACCCCTGGCCACGTCGACGGCGCGCGTGCACGAACCGGACAGGACGACGTGGCCCGCTTCCAGTGCGACGTCGTACGCGGACAGGGTGCGGGCCAACCACGCCACTGCGTTGGCCGGGTGACCGAGGACCGCGCTCGTTGAACCGCGCGTCACCAGGACGTCGCGGCCGCCGAAGCCCGAATGCAGCGCCGCATCCACGTCGGCAAGGTCTACCGCGTCGGGTGCCACCCGCCGACGCCCCAGGATGAACTTGCCCGACGATGCGTTGTCGGCGACGGTGTCGACGATACCGATGCGCCAGTTCAAGATTCGGCTGTCGATGAGTTCGATCGCCGCACTGACGTAGTCGGTCGCATGCAGCACGTCCTCCGGTGTGCAGTCTCCGGGCAGCGACGCACCCAGGACGAACGCCACCTCCACCTCGATGCGCGGGTGGCACAGTGCCGACACGTCGACGACGGTGCCGTCCTCGATCACCATGTCGGTCAGCAGATGCCCGAAGTCGGGTTCGTCGACACCCATCATCTGCTGCATCACCGGTGAGGACAGACCGATCTTGTGGCCGCAGATCCGAGCGCCCTCTGCGAGGCGCTCGGCCACGTTGGCGCGTTGGATCGCGTAGGCGTCGGCAATGTCGAGATCGGGGTAGACGTCGACGAGCGGGTCGATCGGGCGCCGCTCTCGTTCGGCGCGGCGCAGCAGGAGCGCAGCACTGTCGCGGGTTGCGGTGTCGAGCATGGAGATCCCTTCGGACGGTGCGCCCACCCTAGGAACGCGGCCGCGGTGAGCGGCGGTCGTGTTCCGCCCAGTGGACGTGGCCTAAGCCACTCTGCTAGGCCACCCGGCCGAGGAAGGCGGTGACCACCGACTCGAAGGCGTCCTTGGCCTCGATCATGGCCCAGTGTCCACACCGGGGGAACACGTGCAGCTCGGCGTTGGGAATCGTGCGCATCGGAATCAACGCCATGTCCAACGGGCTCACCCGGTCGTCTCGGCCCCAGGACAACAGCGTCGGCGCAGTCACCTTGTGCATGCGTGCCCACGGCAGGGGAGCCTCGGAGGCCGCCATCGCGGCCATCATCCCGGCGAACGCGGCCTTGCCGTACATGCGTCGCGCGGCGGCCAACGTCTCGGGATCGGTGGCCAGCGCCCAGCGTTCGTCGATCAACTCCTCGGTGACGAGCGCCTGGTCGTAGACCATCGAGTTGAGCCAGTCGACGAGGCGCTGGCGCGTGGGGTCCTCGGTGAACTCCTGCAGCAGCCGAATGCCCTCGCTCGGACCGGGGGAGAAGACATTGGTGCCGATCCCACCGATGGTTACCAGTCTGCGGACTCGCTCGGGCGCGGTGATCGCGGTGTTGATGCCCACCCCACCGCCCATCGAGTTGCCGACAATGTCCACCTGCTCGATGCCCAACGCGTCCAAGAACGGCGTCACGGCGCCCTGCGCGGTGACCATGGGATGGCCACCCCAGTCGCCGGACACCCCGAAGCCCGGAAACTCCAGGATCAGGCACCGGAACCGTGCTGCGAACGTCGGCAGCACGCCACGAAAGTTGCGCCATCCCGTGACGCCGGGTCCGGACCCGTGCAGGAACAACACCGCGGGCCCCGAGCCGACGTCGTAGTACCGCAAAGGCCCAGCGCTGGTGGTTGTTTCGCGCAGCGCGGCGGTGATGTCGGTCGAGGCAGCAGGAGTATTGGGCACGGGTCCTCTTCTCGTCGCCGCGGGATCGGCCTGCCGAGCGTCGCACGCGCCACGCGACAGGGGCAACGCCGCGTTCCGTTGACCGGTGACTCGACTCCCCGAAAAGACCCGGGATGAGCTTGTCCCGATGGGCGGGACGTTCCATGGCGGGCCCGTCGTGAAGCTGCGAGGGTTCCCGGGTCGAGACGTGTCCCCCGTCACACACCCGCCTCGAGAGTGACACGTCGAATGGAGGAAGTGATGCCGCAGCGACAGCTCGCCGTCCCGTTGCAAGGGATCGGTGGATTGTTCGCCATGTCGGTCGATGCCGCCAAGTTCATCGTGCGCGGGCCGTTTCAGTGGCGGGAGTTCCTCGAACAGTCGTGGTTCGTGGCGCGGGTATCGATGGCGCCCACCCTGTTGGTGGCGATCCCGTTCACGGTGCTGGTGTCGTTCACGCTCAACATCCTGTTGCGTGAGCTGGGAGCCGCAGACCTGTCGGGGGCAGGGGCGGCGTTCGGCGCGGTCACCCAGGTCGGTCCGATGGTGACGGTGTTGATCGTCGCGGGCGCGGGTGCGACGGCGATGTGTGCGGACCTGGGGTCTCGCACCATTCGCGAAGAGATCGACGCCATGGAGGTGCTCGGCATCAACCCGGTGCAACGGCTGGTGACCCCCCGAATGCTCGCCTCGGGGTTGGTCGCGTTGCTGCTCAACAGCCTGGTCGTGATCATCGGCATCCTGGGTGGCTACCTGTTCTCCGTGTTCGTCCAAGACGTCAATCCCGGTGCCTTCGCCGCGGGCATCACCTTGCTGACCGGCATCCCGGAGGTGGTCATCTCCTGCGTCAAGGCGGCACTGTTCGGGCTCATCGCGGGAATGGTGGCCTGCTACCGCGGCCTGACCATCTCCGGTGGCGGCGCGAAGGCCGTCGGCAACGCCGTCAACGAGACCGTGGTGTACGCCTTCATGGCGCTGTTCGTGGTCAACGTGGTGGTCACGGCCATCGGCATCCAGTTGACGAGCAAGTGACCGGCGGCACGAGGGTGGCCCTTCGATCGACCTACCCGCGCTTGGCGCGCGCGGCGCAGCGTCCCGCCGTCATCGTCGGCGGCATCGGAGACCACGTCCTGTTCTACGCCAGGGCCCTGCGCGCCGTGCCGTACGCGGCCGCTCACTACCGCAGCGAGGTCATCCGCCTGGTCGCCGAGATCAGCATGGGCGCAGGCACACTGGCCATGATCGGCGGAACCGTGGTGATCGTCGGGTTCCTGACCCTGGCGACCGGTGGGGTCTTGGCGATCCAGGGCTACAGCTCGTTGGGCAACATCGGCATCGAGGCGCTCACCGGCTTCTTGGCCGCCTTCATCAACGTGCGCATCTCGGCGCCCATCGTGGCCGGGATCGGGTTGGCCGCCACCTTCGGCGCCGGAGTCACCGCGCAATTGGGGGCGATGCGCATCAACGAGGAGATCGACGCCTTGGAATCGATGGGCATCCGGGCCGTCGAGTACCTGGTGAGCACCCGCATCGTGGCCGGCATGCTCGCCATCACGCCGCTGTACTCGGTCGCGGTCATCCTGTCGTTCTTGGCCAGCCAGTTCACCACCGTGGTGCTCTTGGGCCAGTCCGGCGGCCTCTACGACCACTACTTCACCACGTTCCTGAATCCCATCGACCTGCTGTGGTCCTTCCTGCAAGCCCTCCTCATGGCGCTCGCCATCCTGTTGGTCCACACCTACTTCGGGTTCTTCGCCACCGGCGGCCCCGCGGGGGTCGGGGTCGCCGTCGGCAACGCAGTACGCACCTCGCTGATCGTGGTGGTGTCGATCACCCTGCTCATCTCGTTGGCCGTCTACGGCGCCAACGGCAACTTCAACCTTTCTGGATAGCAGGATCACTTGTCGCACAATGCGTTACGCCTCATGACCGGCATCGTCGCGCTGGTGGTCGTCGCCGCCGTCATCGCCGGCGCGGTCGTGCTGTTCCGCGGAGGCGTTGCCAGCACCGCCTCGGTGACGGTGATCTCCCCGCGCGCCGGTCTGGTGATGAACCCCGAAGCCAAGGTGAAGTTGCACGGCGCCCAAGTGGGCAAGGTCGTCGCCATCGAACCGCTGCCCGATGGGCAGGCCGCGATCCGGCTGGCGATGAACCCCGACGACCTGGCGTTGATTCCGGCCAACACCGGCGTCCAGATCGCGTCGAGCACGGTGTTCGGCGCGAAGTTCATCGACCTCGTTCCGCCGCCGACGCCGTCGACCGACACGATGCATGCGGGTCAGGTGCTCGACGCCACGCACGTGACCGTCGAGATCAACACGGTGTTCGAGCAACTGGTGACGGTGCTCAGGCAGATTCAGCCCGAGAAGCTCAACCAAACCCTGGGCGCACTGGCCCAAGCGTTCGACGGGCGCGGCGACCGGCTGGGGCAGACGATGTCCGACTTCGACGCCCTGCTCGCCACACTCGATCCCAGCCTGCCCACGCTGCGCCACGAACTGGCCGTAGCACCCGGCGTCCTCAACGCCTACGCCGACGCCGCGCCCGACCTGACGAACACCGCCGCCAATGCGACCCGGCTCGGTGACACGCTCGTCGAGCGCCAGCACGACCTGGACGCCCTGCTCATCAGCACCATCGGTCTGGCCGACATCGGCAACGACGTCCTGGCCACCAACAGCGACCCCATCATCACCGCCATGCGCCTGCTCGTGCCCACCACCGCCTTGACCAACCAGTACCACCCCGCGCTGACCTGCGGGCTCCAGGGAGTCGAGCCGTTGGCGATGGGCGCACCCCAACCGCTGCCCGGAGTCATGCTGCTGGATTCGTTCCTGCTCGGCACGGAACGCTATCGGTATCCCAAGAATCTGCCGAAGGTCGCCGCCACCGGTGGCCCACAGTGCATGAACCTGCCCAATGTCGGCTTCGGGCAACGCCCGCCGTTCGTGGTGACCGACATCGACGCCAACCCCGCGCAGTACGGAAACCAGGGGATCCTGTTGAACTCCAATGCCCTCAAACAGGCGTTGTTCGGGCCGTTGGACGGCCCGCCTCGAAACACCGCGCAGATCGGCCAGCCCGGATGATCGGCCGCCATGGGACCGCGCTCAAGTTCGGCGCGTTCGGGGTGATCATGACGCTGCTGACCGCCGCACTGTTCGTCATCATGGGCCAGTTCCGCACCGGATCCACCAACGGCTACACCGCGGTGTTCGCCGACGCCTCCAGCCTGAAGGCCGGCGACTCCGTACGGGTCGCGGGGTTGCGGGTCGGCACCGTCGACGACGTCGCCCTGCAACGCGACAACACGGTGTTGGTGCGGTTCGACGCCGACCACGACGTCGTGCTGACGACCTCGACGAAGGTCGCCGTGCGCTATCTCGACCTGGTCGGCAACCGATACCTGGAGCTGCTCGACAGCCCGGGATCGACCCGCCTGCAGCCGCCGGGCTCGACGATCCCGCAGGAGCGCACCGAGCCCGCGCTGGACCTCGATCTGCTCCTGGGAGGGCTCAAACCCGTCATCCAGGGTCTCAACGCCCAAAACGTCAACGCCCTGACCAACTCCTTGATCCAGATCCTGCAAGGTCAGGGTGGCACGATGGAATCCCTGCTCTCGCACACGTCGTCGTTCACCCAAGCGCTCGCCGACAACGGCCAAACCGTGCAACGGCTCATCGACAACCTCAACACCGTGATGGCGACCGTGGCCCGAGACGGAGAGCAGTTCTCCGGCGCGGTCCAGCGGCTGCAGCAGCTCGTCACGGGGCTGGCCGAACAACGCGACCCCATCGGTGAGGCCATCACCGCGCTCGACAACGGCACCGCATCCTTGGCCGACCTGATGACCCAGGCACGTCCGCCGCTGTCGGGCACGGTGGATCAGCTCACGCGCCTGGCCCCGCTGCTGGCCAACGACGACGCCAAGGCCCGGCTGGACCTGTCACTGCAGAAGGCGCCGGCGAACTATCGCAAGCTGGTCCGACTGGGGTCCTACGGCAGCTTCATCAACCAGTACCTCTGCGGGATGAACGTCCGCGTCACCGACCTGCAGGGGCGCACCGCCTACTTCCCCTGGATCATGCAGACCACCGGCCGTTGCGGGGAGCCCTGATGCTGAAGTACCGCGGATCTCGGCTCGCGCGCAGCGGGCTCATCGGCTTGATTCTGATCGTGCTCGTCATCGCCGTGGGCCTGCAACCCCAGACGCTGTGGTCGATGGCCACGTCCATCAAGTACCGGGCACTGTTCGCCGAAGCCGGCGGTCTCACGACGGGTAACGACGTCAAGGTATCGGGCGTCACCAAGGGCTCGGTCACCGACGTCACGCTCAGCCACGGCAAGGCGTTGGTGACGTTCACCCTGGACAGCGGTGTCCACCTCGGCGCCGAGACCACCGCCCACATCCGCACCGGGACGGTGCTGGGCGCCCGCATGCTCACGCTCGAACCCGCGGGCAGCGGGGCCCTGCACGCCTCGGACGTCATCCCGCTGTCCCGCACGTCGTCGCCGTACTCGCTGACCGACGCCGTGAGCGACTTCACCGTCAACACCGCAGGCACCGACACCGGAGCCCTGACCCAGTCGCTGGACACGCTCTCGGACACGATCGACAGGATGGCACCCCAGCTGGGTCCGACCTTCGATGGATTGACGCAGTTGTCACGGACTCTCAACGGGCGCAACGAATCGCTGACGAATCTGCTCAAGAGCGCGGCGGACGTGACCGGGATCCTGTCCGAGCGCAGTCAGCAGGTGAACACCCTGTTGCTCGACGCCAACACGCTCACCGACGTCCTCGACCAGCGCCGCTACGCCATCGTCAACCTGCTCGCCAACACTTCTGCGCTATCGCAGCAGCTGTCCGGTCTGGTGCACGACAACGAGGACGAACTCGCGCCCACGCTGCAACAGCTGAACTCGGTGAGTGCGATGCTGGAGAACAACCGCGACAACATCGCCAGCGCACTGGCGGGCCTCGCCAAATACCAGGTGACGCAGGGGGAGTCGGTCAACAACGGCTTCTACTACAACGCGTTCATCGGCAACCTGCTGCCCTCCCAGACGCTGCAGCCGTTCCTGGACTACGCCTTCGGATTCCGGCGCGGCGCCAACGCCGGGCAACCGCCCGACAACGCCGGCCCACGCGCCGAGTTCCCCTGGCCCCGCAACGGCATTCCCGGAGGGAGCAGATGATCGATCGCCACCGTGCGTCCCTCACCCGCACCACGCTCATCGTGCTGACGATCCTCGGACTCGCCGGAACGGCGGTGCTGATACGACAGACCGTCTTCGGTCCGACCACGATCACCGCCGAGTTCACCTCGGCCATTGCGATCTATCCCGGCGACGAGGTCCGCGTCGCCGGGGTGAAGGTGGGCACCATCACCGACATCGAACCTGCCGGCGACCAAGCCACACTCACCCTCGCCATCGATCACGGCGTGGCCGTCCCCGCCGACGCCAAGGCGATCATCATGGCGCAGAACCTGGTTGCCGCTCGATACGTACAGCTGACCCCGGCCTACGAGGACAGCGGACCGGTGATGGCCGACGGCGCCCGGATCGGGCTGGACCGCACCGCCGTTCCGGTCGAGTGGGACCAGGTGAAGGACCAGCTGATGCGGCTGGCCACCGACCTCGGACCCCTCAACGGCGCGTCGGCCACCTCACTGAGCCGGTTCATCGACAGTGCCGCGGCAGCGATGGACGGCAACGGCGAGAAACTGCACCAAGCCCTCGGCCAACTCGCCGGCGTCGGCCGCATCCTGGCAGAGGGGAGCGGGAACATCGTCGACATCGTCAAGAACCTGCAGGTGTTCGTCTCTGCATTGCGCGACAGCAATACTCAGATCGTCGAATTCCAGCACCGCCTCGCCAGCGTCACCAGTGTCATCGACGGCAGCCGCAACGACCTGGATGCTGCGCTGACCAACCTGTCGACCGCCGTCGGCGACGTTCGCCGTTTCGTGGCGGGAAGCCGGGGCCAGACCGTCGAGCAGTTGCAGCGCCTGACCAACATCACCCAGAACCTCGTCGACAACAAGCTCAAACTCGAGAACGTGCTGCACGTGGCGCCCAACGCCATCGCCAACGGCTACAACATCTACAACCCCGACAGTGGGACGGCAGTGGGCGCATTCGCCCTGTCGAACTTCGCCGACCCGGTGGCGGTGGTCTGTTCGGCGATCGCCGCCGTGAAGAATGCCACCGCCGCCGAGACGTCCAAACTGTGCGCTCAATACCTCGGACCGGCGTTGTCCCTGATCAACTTCAACTATCTGCCGCTGCCGTTCAACGCCTATCTGCGGAAGGCGCCCAGCCCCGACAACCTCGTCTACACCGATCCCAACATCGCCCCGGGCGGTGCGGGTGGCCGCCCACAGCCCGTCTCCGAGCCGCCGGCGGTGTCGGCGTACACCGGCGCCGGGGACGTACCGCCCCCCGCCGGGTGGGGTGCGCCCCCGGCGCCCCCAGGGACATATGCGCCGCACGGCGCGGTGCCGGCCGATCCCTCTCCCGCTCTGTATCCCGGTGCACCGATCCCGCCCGGCGTCCCCGCACCTGCCGGGTCGCCACCGCGCTCCCTGCAGGACATGCTGCTGCCCGCCGAGGCCGCGCCGGCACCTGGAGGCACGCCATGAGCATCCGACGATCCTTCGCACGCGTGGCCGCACTCGGGTGCACCGCGGCCCTGACGCTGACCGGCTGTACCTTCAACGGGCTGAACTCCCTGCCGCTGCCCGGCACCGTCGGACGCGGGCCTGACGCCACGACCTACCACCTCGAGCTGGCCAATGTCGGTACGTTGGAGGCAAATTCACCCGTCATGGTCAGCGATGTGATCGTGGGCAGCGTGTCTCGGATGACTCCACGAGACTGGCATGCGGACGTCGAGGTCTCCGTGGAGCCCGGCGTGGTGATCCCCGCCAACGCCGTCGCGACCGTGGGTCAGACCAGCCTCTTGGGCTCCATGCACATCGCCCTCGATCCGCCGCTCGGCCAGCAGCCCACCGGGCGGCTCGCCCCTGGTGCGACGATCGCGCTCGACCGCACGTCGACCTACCCGTCCACCGAACAGACCATGTCGTCGCTGTCGGTACTCGTCAACGGCGGCGGACTGGGCAAGGTCGGTGAACTGGTCAACGAATTCAACGCTGCGCTCGACGGCCGCCAGGACCGGATCCGCGACCTACTCACCCGCCTCGACGACGTGGTCGGGACGTTCGCGGATCAACGCGACGACATCAACGCGTCCATCGGCGCGCTCAACCGGCTCTCGGGCACGCTGGCCGGCCAGAGCGATGTCATCACGCAAGCGCTGCAACGCATCCCACCGGCGCTCGACGTGTTGGTCCGGGAACGCCCCCGCATCACGACGGCTCTGGAGAAGTTCGGCCACTTCAGCGACACCGCCACCAGACTGATCAACGCCACCCAGGACGACCTGGTGACGAACCTGCGCAACCTCGAACCCACGGTGCGGGCGCTGGCCGACGTCGGTCCGAACCTGGCCGCAGATCTGGCGTTCGTGCCGACCTACCCGTACCCGCAGAACTTCATCGACCGCGCCATTCGCGGCGACTACCTCAACGAGTTCATCACGTTCGACTTCACCATTCCCCGGCTCAAACGAGGCCTCTTCCTGGGCACCCGCTGGGGTCAGGAAGGCGCACCACTGGTGCCCGCTCCCGGCGACCCCTGGTACGCCAACTACACCAAGGATCCGCTCAACATGCCGATCACGCCCGCGCCGACCGCCGTGTCGACGATGCCGCCATTGATCGACCCGCCGGCCGAACAGGCCGACGTGTCACCGGCGACGACCGCACCGCCCCAGCAGGCCGGCGCCGAGCCTGCGGCCTCGAGCGCAGGGGGCAACTAGTGCTCACCCGCCTGGTCCGCACCCAGCTGGTCCTGTTCGCGATCGCCTCGGTCGTCGGCATGACGGTGATGCTCGTGACCTACCTGCAAGCGCCCACGCTGCTCGGCATCGGTCGCATGACGGTGACCCTGCACCTCACGGGAACCGGTGGGCTCTACCGCTTCTCGAACGTCACCTACCGTGGCGTGCAGATCGGCAAGGTCACCGACGTGCGACCCACGCGCGAGGGCGCGGAAGCCACGTTGTCGCTGAACACCTCGCCGAAGATCCCCGCCGACCTGCACGCCGCGGTGCTCAGCGTCTCCGCGGTCGGCGAGCAGTACGTCGACCTGCAGCCCCGCACCGACGCAGGTCCCTATCTCCGGGACGGTTCGGTGATCGTGGCGGACGACACCTCGATCCCGCAGGCCGTCGGGCCCATGCTCGATCAGGTCAGCGCCCTCATCGGCAGCATCCCCAAGGACAAGATCAGCCCCCTGTTGGACGAGACGTTCACGGCCCTCAACGGGACGGGTCCCGACGTCGGATCACTGCTGGACTCCTCGTCGCGTCTGATCGGCGATGCCAACGCCAACGCCGACCGGACGCGGGCACTCGTCGACGACGGCGCACCGCTGCTCGACGGCCAGGCCGAGTCGGTCGACGCCATCCGCACCTGGGCCCACGGCATGGCCGGCATCACCGGACAGCTGGTGACCAACGATCCACAGGTCCGCACCCTGCTGTCCACGGGGCCCGGTGCCGCCGACGAGGCCTCGCGGTTGTTCGATCAGGTCAAACCCACCTTGCCCCTGCTGTTGGCCAACCTGACGAGCCTCGGTCAAGTCGGTGTCACCTATCACCCAGCCCTGGAGCAGCTCCTGGTACTGCTGCCCCCGGTGGTCGCCTCCACCCAGGCCTACGGCGCGCCCAAGAACAACCCGACCGGCATGTCGCTGGGTGACTTCACCCTCACCATCAACGACCCACCCGCGTGCACCGTGGGATTCCTGCCGCCCTCGGCATGGCGATCACCCGAGGACACCAGCGACATCGACACCCCGGACGGTCTGTACTGCAAACTTCCACAGGATTCGCCCATCGGGGTGCGGGGCGCCCGCAACTATCCGTGCATGGGCAATCCCGGAAAACGCGCCCCCACCGTCGAGATCTGCAACAGCGACAAACCCTACGAACCCCTGGCCATGCGACAGCACGTTCTCGGCCCGTACCCCATCGATCCGAACCTGATCGCCCAGGGCATCCCTGCGGACTCACGCGTCGACCGCGACGCCACGATCTACGGACCACTCGAAGGCACGCCGCAGGCACCCGGCACTCCGCAGTCACCCGGCACTCTGCCGGCACCAGGCGCGCCGTCGGAGCCCGGACCCACCGACGACGGCACCGCGTCGCCGCCAGCCGCTGCCGTGCCCGCGTCACCCCCGCCGGTGCCGCAGGACACGCCACCGCCGGGCGACGCACCGTTCGCGCCAAGCTCATACGGCCGCAACGACGGTCGTGCACCCTCGGTGGCGATCGCCACCTACGATCCGCGCACCGGTCAGTACGCCACGCCCGACGGTGGGGTATATCGGCAGACCGATCTGGTGCCGCACACCGGCCAGCGAACCTGGCAGGACCTCTTCCCCAGCTGAGGTGCGCTGCAGGGCGCGGTGGTTCAGATGTTCTTGACCAGCTTGAAGGGCATGGTGATGAACAGGACCTTGCTGCTGCCGCACGACCCGCTCACCCCGGTCGTCGAGTCCTCACCCATCAGCGTCGTCGAGGCCGGATCGGTCCCGCTGCCGTCGGCGGTCGCCGGGTAGAACCGGAACACCTGCAGTCCAGGACCGGCGCTACCGTCCGGGCACGGTTGCCATCGGTCCACCATCTTCTTGACGTACCAGACGCCGCTCTTCTGGTAGATCGGTGCGTCCCAACCGAAGTCGCTGCTCACGGTGCCGGTGCACTCGCCGGGGTAACTGCACGTCGTGGAGATCGACCAGGTGCTGCGGATGCTGGCTTCGTCGTGGAAGACGTCGTTGGTCTTCGACCACTCGCCGTTCGAGGTGGCGACGTAGGTGCCGTTGAGACCCCACTGCGGCGACGCCCCGGCGACGGGGCCAGACAGACCGCCCCACGCCGCCACGCCTGAAAGCACCGCCAGTGCCACCGACTTCCTCGACAACCGCACGATCGGCCTCCTCACCTCACACTCTGCTGCACAATGTCCAATCGATTGGCGCCGTATGACCATTCACCTCCCACCCAGTGGGCACCGTGGTGGCGTTTCCCCCGGCCGGTGGGAAGGTACGGAGCGTGCAGGCACGGGCGGTCGCGATGGCAGCGCTCCTCCTCGCGGGTGTGGCCGTCCCGAGTACGGCCACGGCCGCACCCCCGGAGTGCAACGACCCTTCCTGCGTGCCCGGCATCACCGGCGGTGTCGTCCTCGGGGCCGCCTGCGGCGACACCGCGCACTTCGTGTTCGGCACCACGTCGTGGGGGAGGCTGGTGTTCTGCGGCTCACCGCGGCGGTACGCGCCGCGCTACTTCAGATCACCTCCCCTCGTGGGCGTGCGCGAGGAGAACTCGTCGTGCGAGGGGACGCTGAACACCGTCGCCCAAGCGCCCGACGGGCTGTTCCTCTCGTGCGTGGCGGTCGACGGCTCCCCCCGCTGGGTTCGTGGCGATGAGTGACGTCCGGCGATCGCAGTGGCGCGTGCGGTCCCGTCGCCTCGCCGTGTATGCGTGCGGGCTGACCGCCGCGCTGTGCGGGGCCATGACGCCGACGGCAGCCGCCGACGACGGGCCACCGGTGCACCGGGTGACCTACACCGTGACCGCCGATCGGCCTACCGCCGTCGGCATTTACTACCGCGACGTGGATCCCCCGACGTGGGCCGACTACAGCCACGACCCATACCGGTTCAGCCCGCGGGACGACGTCCACCTCGAGCCCGGCATCCCCTGGGTGCACGAAGCGACACTGGCCGACCCCGATCAGTGGGCGATGGTCGCGGTGACGGCCGTGGGGCTCTCGACCTCCGATGCCATGGGCCTGCGCTGCCGGCTGGCCGTCGACGGTGTGGACGTCGACGGCGCCGAGGGCCCGCGCGGGGCCTTGTGCTCGCTGCGGCACTGGTGAGACCGGTGCGTGCGATTGGCCGAACCGATGGTGACCGCTGGGTGGGAACTTCCGGTGCCTCGGATCGCCCGCACCCATAGCGTGTGGCGACAGTCACAGTCGCGGCTGATGGGTCGGCATTCGCCGTCGCCGTCGGCCCGCGAGCAACGCATCGTGGAGGTAGGGCCATGCGGCTACCGAGCCGCGTCGACAGGACGCGTGCGACAGCACACCAGATCGACGAGGGGTCAGTGCAGCTCAGCGACGAGTTGGATGAAGCGGAGGCCGCGGCGATCGAGGCGGAAGCACTGGCCGCACGAGCGCGCGCTCGCGCCGAGGAGCTGCGTCAGAAGGCGACGCCACCATCGGTCGACGATGCGACCACACCTGGCGAGTCCACCGAATCGCCGCCTGAGCCTGGTGCCGAACAGAGCCCGCCTGCCCCCCGCGGGCGTCGGCCCAAGCTGGTCCCGGCGATGGCCGCCGCCGCCATCCTCGCCGGCGCCGGGCTCCTGGCGGCAAGCGGCTACCTGCTGTGGGGCCACCACGTGGAACAGCGGGAGGAGCACCGCCGCGCTGCCTTCGCCGCCGCCGCGTCGCAGGCGGTCGTCACCTTGATGTCGATCGACAGTGCCAAGGCAGAAGACAACGTGCGCCAGATCCTCGACAACTCGACCGGGCAGTTCCACGACGACTTCCAGGCCGAAGCCGACGACTTCGTGAAGACCGCGCAGGAGTCCAAGGCCGTGACCAAGGCCAGCACGCAGGCGGCGGCCGTGGAATCGATGACCGACGCCTCCGCGACCGTGCTCGTCACCGCTGCCACGACGGTCAGCAACTCCGCGGGCGCAGATCAACAGCCGCGCAACTGGCGTCTCAGCGTGGACATGGTGCAAGACGGTGAGCAGATGAAACTGACGAAAGTGGAGTTCGTGCCGTGACCATGAGTATCGACGAAGACACGTCCACCGAAACGCCCACGGCCGCCCCAGCATCCGACGGTTCGGCATCCGACGCCGCTGCATCCGATGCCGAACCGTCCGACACCGACGACACCCCGTCCACGAGCTGGACGCGTCGCGCGCTTGCGCGCTGGCGCCTGCTCGCGGTGCTCGCCTTCCTGCTGGTATCCGCCGCGGTGGCAGCTGCGGTCTTCTTCGGACCCCATCGCGAGGACCGTGAGACGGCCGTGGCACGCGACCAGGCGCTGGCCGCCGCGCAGGAGGGGGCCGTGGCACTGCTGTCGTATGCGCCTGCCAGCCTCGACGGCGACCTCGCCGCCGCGCGGTCCCATCTCACCGGCGACTTCCTCACCTACTACGGCCAATTCGCCGAGCAGATCCTGACACCCGCGGCCAAGCAGAAGGACGTCCACGCCTCCGCGGCCGTGGCGCGCGCCGCCGTCATCGACGCCCGCCCCGACACGGCGCAGGTGCTGCTGTTCATCAACCAGTCGACCACCAGTCGCGACAATCCGACTCCCGCCCAGGCCGCGAGCAGCGTCAAGGTGGGGCTCACGAAGATCGACGGCACCTGGCGGATCTCGTCGTTCGATCCGGCCTGAACGCCCGCCTGTGTGAGCCGCTCCACTCCCGATGAGCGGAAGCCGTTGTGCCGCATGGCCTTCGTTCCCGGCACTCTGGGAACCCGAGACGGCGAGTGGACGAAGGGTCGGTATGGCGACATCTGAGGACGACGTGGTGACCTACCGGTCCACCGGTCGGATAGCGGTGGTGACGATGAATCGCCCCCGTTATCGCAACGCCCAGAACTCCGTGATGACCTATGCGTTGGATGCGGCGTTCCAGCGCGCCGTGGACGACGACGGTATCGGTGCGATCGTACTCGCCGGCAACGGCGAGCATTTCAGCGCGGGCCATGACATCGGTACGCCGGGACGCGACCACGACGTGTCCTACGACAATCGTGCCGTGCTGTGGTGGGACCACGTCGGCAAGGGTGGGGGCGATCAGCGTTATGCCCGTGAGATGGAGGTCTACCTCGGAATGTGTCGCCGCTGGCGGGACATTCCGAAGCCCATGATCGCGATGGTGCACGGTGCGTGCATCGCCGGCGGCCTGATGCTGGCCTGGGTGTGCGACGTCATCGTCGCGGCCGACGACGCGTTCTTCGCCGACCCCGTCGTCCGGATGGGGATACCCGGCGTCGAGTACTTCGCCCACCCGTGGGTCGTCGGCGCCCGTTTCGCCAAGGAGATGCTCTTCACCGCCGACCGCTTCACTGCGCAACGGGCCTACGAGGTGGGGATGGTCAACAGCGTGGTCCCGCGGGACGCATTGGAGTCGACGACATTCGGACTTGCCGATCGGATCGCGCAGATGCCCCCCTTCGGGTTGGCCTTGGCCAAGCGCGCGGTCAACCAGTGCGAGGACCAGATGGGACTGCGAAACGGCATGGACTCCGTCTTCGGGCTGCACCACTTTGCGCACGCCCACAACGCCGAGACGGGGGCCGGCTCGTTGGGCGGAATGGACGCGAAGACCATGGCCGGCCGCGCACCCCGCTGACGCGGCCTACATCAGCGACAGCGTGAACGGGTAGGTCAGAGTCCCGGGAGCGCCGTCGCAGCCGGCATCGAAGGAGGACGTCAGTACGCCGACGCGGGTGATGGCGTCCCAGGAGTAGACGTCGTGGGTGGGTATCGTCGCGCCGTAGTACACGTTGCCGCAACGCAATCCGTCGGGGACGTCGACGGCCAAGACGTACCGGCCGTCCTCGAGGTGCGCGTCACCCGAGTACGGAAACGCGTGCGCGACCGGTTGGGGGATCGCCTGGACGTGGACGCAATCGCCGTCGCACCGGGCCAGCGCCCAGATCCACGTGTGGAAGTCGTACCTGCCGTCGAGACGTAGTTCGAAGTTGCCGTGCGGCGTGTCGGCGCCGGCGGGAGGCGCTCCGGTGGCCAGCGTGCCCGCCACCACCAGGGCCAGCAGCATCGACTTCATGTCGTCCCCTCCTGCCTACCCGGTGGTCGGAGACCCACCCGTGGACCGCACCACACGCTGACACGCGCTCGCGGCATCGACGCACGGTGCGTCCGTTGAGCGGGACGACGTCGAACGGAATACGCGCCCTGCCGTCACCTGCGCTATCGACGTGGTCGTCCGCTCAGCCACGTCGACGGCCAGCAGACGGGCTCGTCCACTAGGAGGTGCGAGCCGCTTGAAGTGTTGCAACGTGGTATTCGCGAAGTGTCGCACACCGCTCGGCCGCCATCGGCGCTGGCGGCGCTCGGGGACAGCGACCACGACGACGATGACCACGTTGGTCAGGCAATGGGTAGCCTGAACGCCCCGTCGGAACTGCAGCGGAACGCTGGGAGCGTTGAGAGCATCCGCGTGACGGCGCGTAGGCACCATGATTGGTCCAGGTGTGAGGGCCAGGGAACCCGTGTTGCTTGATGCGTTGACCATGCGCCGGGGCGGGCGCGAGTCGGTGAGGAAGCGTCGCGTTGACGACATGACCGGAACCAACGACGTCGACTTCCATCATGTTTGGCAGCTCCGAGAGGCCGAGGGTTGAAGGTACGTGCGCCTACGGTCGTTACTGGCTCGGACAGGTTTTGGAGGACATGGGGTTGGAGGACATGGTGTTCGAGGACATGGTGTCCGAAACATCGCAGCTCCATCATGGTCAAGTCGACGGAACCCGCGAATCGCCGGTCACGGGGAAGACGTGCCGATGACGGTTCCGCTGGTGTCGAGGGCCTGCACCTGGTAGTACCGTCCGGCCTCCGGGACGGGGAAGGTGCTGTCGGCACCGGTGCTGGGAATGGTCATGGAGCTGGTGAGGTGTTGCGCGTCGCTGCCGGAGAGCACCTTCCATCGTGCGACCGCGGTGGCCCCGTTCCACTGCGCGTGACCGGTGGTGCCGTCGATCCGTACGCTGGGCCTGCCGTCGGGAGTGCCTTGCCAGCCGTCGAAGTAGGCCCGGTAGGTACCGGCACCGGGCAGTGACACGTCGTAGAGCATGGTGCCGTCAGCCGCGAATTCCGAGATGTGCCCGGCAGTACCCCAGCCCGAGAACGCATCCCCGTTCCCGATCTGCTGCAGGTTGCCCATGGCGCCGGCGACCAGGTTGTCCGGATGTCGTTGGTTGCGGACGAGGGTCGCGACATGGGTGGTGGGATCGAGGTGGATCCATTCCAGGCTCGACGGTCCGCCGCCGACCTTCCCTGAGCTGGAATCGTTGTTGAACAGCGTCACGGTGTGTGCGTCGGGCATTTCGGCATCGTGTTGGAATGCGAACTCGACACCGTCGGTCAACCGGTAGGTGGACCGTTTGCCTCCCAGCTGCCAGTCGATGCTCCCCGAGCTGGGGTCGACGTCGACCACCGTCGACGCGTGCCGCAGCGAGATCACGAGATTTCCCGACGGGTCGAGCGCGATGGAGTTCATGTGGTACGGGTCCCACACCCGGTCGGGGACGTACTCCTGGTAGCTGTCGGTGAGGGGGACGTGTTGCATTGCGTCCCAGTGCAGCAGGGGCTTCCCGGTCGCCACGTCGACCACGGAGGCGATGCAGTCGTACATCTTGCCGTCCTTGGGGCCACCGACGGAGGAGAGGTCGGTGCTGACTTCCCGGTAGGACGTGATGAGGGCATGGCCGTCGGGAGTGAGGCGGAATTCGTGAGCATCGGAACTCAGCCCGTCACCGGGGGTGAGGGTCCTGATGAGGTGATAGTGCGAATCGACGATGTAGTCCTCGCCCGTGCCGTGGCCGTTCACGCGTTCACCGACCCACCAGGTCAGCACGGGTGCGCCATGGAGAGTCTGGGTGCGAAAGTTGTTGGTGCCCTTACCTGCCGGAGCATTCCAGCCCCATAGGAGGTGTCCGTCCTTGGACATGATCCGCACACCGGAGCGGCCCGTTCCCGAGGCGGCGGGATTCGGACTGATCGAGTTCGGTGACGGCGCCTTGTTCAGGTCGACCGCAGCACTGAAGCCGGTGGTGTAGAAGACGTCTCCGGTCAGACCGTCCGGCTCGTTCACGTTGACGCGGTAGGTACCTCCGGGCAGCAGGTCGGCGACCGGAGTGCCGGTGAACGCGGCGCCCGGGGTGCCCGCCTCGCTCGGCGCCGGCCTGGCGCTCGAGCCGCAGGCCGCCAGCGTCACCGCTACGACGGTGCACAGTGCGGTGAGAACCGCCGAACGACGCCACGAATCCATCGATGCCTCCTCGGCGCCGGCGCCGAACACTCGGCGGGGGAACCCTTTCGACGGTAGCGAGGCATCCCCTCTCGCGGCTGTGCCGCACATGTGCGGTCCCTATGACACGGGACCGCCGAGAGCGCGGCGTCGTCTGGCGCGGCGGCCGACGGGTCGCCCCGATGTCACGGCGATGCGGGTCCGGCAGGAGAATCGGGCAGCGGGTCGGGAGACCGTGCGGGCTAGGGTGATTCGCGGCGGTCCTCGGTGAACCCGGGTCGAAAGACCCACTTCACGGTGTCGATGAAGGGGATGGTCTCGGTGGAGACGACGCCCCGTACCGACCTGATGCGCATCACCAGGGCCTGGAGGTCACGGTCGTCCTCGGCCATGACCTCGGCGAGCAGGTCGTAACGGCCGTTCGTGGTGACGATGTAGTAGATCTGGTCGAACTCGGCAAGAGCGGTACTGACCTCGTCGACGCGGTGGTCGACCGAGATGCACACCATCGCCGAACGGGCGTAACCGTGCGTGGCGGGATGGGTGACGGCGCCGACGTTGAGGACGTTCTCGTTGAGGAGGCGCTGAATCCGCTGCCGGACCGTCGCGTGGGAGAGGCCCACCGACTTCGCCATCGCGGTGAACGCCAACCTGCCATCTTGCTGCAACAGGCTGACGAGCTTGCGGTCGATCTCGTCGAGCTTGGCGGGCACCAGCTGATGTCGATCAGCAGGTGTCATCGGCTTTCCTTCCGCTGCGGGTCGTGTGTAGAGGTTAGACGCCGATCGACGTGGCACACCGGCAGCATGGCGACGGCGCGGGTGTGTCACCGCCGTCCCCCGGCCACCAGACATGCCGGTGCGTCCCCCTTCGTTCCATCATTACTCTTGCACTACTGCCGGTTGGTGCTTCAATATGAAGGCCAACGCACACTGAGAACATCATTATGAAGGTGGGGACACGATGACCGAGTTGCTCGTGCACGCTGGCCGGCTGATCGTCGGCACGGGCGAGGTGATCGACGACGCGGCGATGGTGGTGCGGGCGGGTCGCATCCATGCCGTCGGGCCCAGGGACACGATCGCCCGCCCGAACGGCGCGGAGGTGATCGACGCCGGTGACCAGACCGTCATGCCGGGAATCGTCGACTGTCACACGCACCTGGGTGGCACCTCCAGCGCCGACTATCAGACGTGGGTGCTGGAGGACGACCGACAGCAGGCCATGTTGTCCACCCAGCAGATGCGGACGCTGATGACCCACGGTGTCACCACCGTGCGCGACATCTCCCGCAACGGTCTCAAGCTGAAGTGGTTGGTCAACAACGGCCACTTCCCGGGCCCACGCATCGTGGCGTGCGGGCCGGGTCTGTCGCGCACGGGGGGACACGGCGACGCCCACAACCTGCCGTGCGACATGATCCAGCGCAGCCATCCGTGGGGCATGCTCGCCGATGGGCCCGAGGAACTCCGCAAGGCCGTGCGCATGCTCAACCGGATGGGTGCCGACGCCATCAAGATCTGGGCGACCGGCGGCGGCATGTGGGACAAGGAACTCGAGACCGACCAGCACTACGACCTCGACGAACTCACCATGGTGGTGCGCGAGGCCAGCATGCTCAACATGGCCGTGTTGGCCCATGCCGAATCGCTGCCCGCAGCCAAGGACTGCCTGCGGGCCGGAGTCGCGACGTTGGAGCACGGCGAGGAACTCGACGACGAATGCCGCACGATGATGGTGGAGCAGAGCGTCGTCCACGTGCCCACCCTGCAGTTGCTGCTCGGTCCGTGGTGGGACGAATTCCCCCCACCTCCGCGGCCGGGCTTGGAGCACTACCGCGGTGACACGATGGTGCAGAAGGAGAAGAACCGCATCGCCGACAACTTCGCCGCGTCGGTCAAAGCCGGTGTGACGATCGCCGTGGGCAGCGACAGCTTCTCCACGACCTTGGTGCCCTACGGGAAGACCAGCCTCGCCGAGGTGCACTCGCTCGCCGAAACCGGCATGTCCAACGCCGAGGCGTTGGTCGCGGCCACCCTGAACGGCGCCAAGGCGCTCCGCGTGGCGGACCAGACCGGCTCTCTGGAGGTCGGCAAGAGCGCCGACTTCCTGATCGTCGCCGGAGACCCGCTGTCCACCATCACCGATCTGACGTATGACAACCTGCGCTACGTGCGACGCGGCGAGCACGTGTTGCGCGACGACCGTCGCGGCACGGGGACGCGGTGAGCATCCGTCGCCGAACCCGAGACGCGACGGGGACGGCTCGAATCACCCACCCCGCCACGGTCGATGGGCAGCTGGAACGCAGCCTGAAGCCGGCAGGCCTGGGCACGGCCGATCTGGTGTTCTTCGTCGTCGCGGCCGCAGCGCCGTTGACGGTCGTGGCGGGCGTCGTGCCCCTGGCGATCCGCACCGGGGGGACCTCGGCCGCCTACGGCTACCTGATCCCGGCCCTGGTGCTGCTCCTGTTCGCGGTCGGATTCACGGCCATGAGCCCCCTGATCCGCAACGCCGGGGCGTTCTACTCCTACATCGCGCACGGCCTGGGACGGCGGTTGGCCGTCGGAAGTGCCTTCATCGCCGTCGTGTCGTACAACGCGATGACGATCTGCCTCATCGCCGGATTCACGTTCTACGCGCAGAGCCTACTGAGTTCCCTGCTCGGGGTGAGCGTCAACTGGATACCCATCGCGGTGCTGGCGATCGTGGGCGTCGGCGTGCTCGGGTACCTCAAGGTGACCCTCGGCGCCCGCGTCCTGGGTATCGCACTGGGGCTCGAAGTCCTCGTGTTGCTCGTCTACGAGATCGCCGTGATCGGCCAGGGGGGCCACGGCGGAGTCGCGTTCACCACCGAGGTCTTCGCGCCAACCGCACTGACTCACAGCGGGTTCGGCGCCATGCTGGTCTTGACCGCCGGCGGCTTCATCGGCTTCGAGGCCACCGCCCTCTACGCCGAGGAGGCCCGCGATCCGGCTCGGACCGTGCCGCGGGCCACCTACATCGCCATCGCGTTCCTCGGCCTGTTCTACACCTTCTCGGTGTGGTGCGTGTTCATGGCCTATGGACCCGACGGCGCCCTTCGGGTGGCAGGCGGCGACGACGTGTCGAACCTGACCTTCCAATCGATGGCGACGTGGGTGGGGCCGTGGCTGTCGGATACGGCGCAAGCATTGCTCTGTACGAGTGCGTTCGCCGCGGCCCTGGCCTTCCACAACGCTGCTGCGCGTTACCACTTCACGCTGGCCCGCGAGAAACTGCTGCCGAAGCCGGTGGCTGCGGTCAGCCCGGCTCACGGATCACCGGCGGGTGGGGTCGCCTTGCAGGTGGTGATCAACCTCGTGGTGTTCGGAGTCGCCGCCGTGGCAGGCGCAGACCCCTACCTCGTCGTGTTCCTCTGGTCGTCCGCGCCTGGAGTGCTGGGGATCCTCCTCCTGGAGGGGATCGCCGCCGTCGCCATCGTCATGTTCTTTCGCCGCGACCGCCACGGCCACGGCCCGTGGCGCACGATGGTCGCGCCGGCAGTGGCCGCCGTCGGCCTCTTCGGGCTCGTCGCGTTGAGCGTCTCGCAGATCGAATTGCTCACCGCAGCCTCCGGAATCGTGAACGCGTTGCTCTTGGCCCCGATCCCGATCGCCGTCCTGGCGGGCGCCGCGCTCGCCACGCACTTCAAGCGGAACCGGCCCACCGACTACGCCGCGTTGACCACGCTCGAGGTCGAGCGGTAGCGCGGCGCGAGGGGCCCGCCCGCGGTGCGATTGGGGCGGACCGGGTCGGACGGCGAACTACGTCGGGCGCGGTCGCGCGGTGGTGATGACCACTATCGCCTCGGCCGCGCCGTCGACGGCGGCGAACCGGTGGCGCCGATCGCTCGTCCAACTCAGTGTCGCCCCCTCCTCGATCAGGGTTTCTTCGCCGACGGGTCCGGCCAGCACTCGTCCGTCCACGACCGTGAGGTGTTCGCGGGTACCCGCGCCGTGCGATGGCGAGACATGCTCTGCGCCAACGGGAAACTCGAGTCGGAACACCTCGACGGTGACCCGGGGCAAGTGTCGAACGGACAGCAGTACCGTCCGCATCCCGCCGTCTGCGGCCGAGCGGGCGCCGGGTGTCTCACCGACGAGCGCGGTCAGAGGTACGTCCAGGGGTGCGCACAGCGCGTAGAGGGTCTCGACCGTGGGATTGCGTTTGCCTGCCTCGATTTCGGACAACGAGCCCTTGCCCACCCCGGCGCGACGCGCGAGTTCGGACAACGTGAGCCCGCGCTCGGAGCGCAGCTCGCGCAGTCGGCGACCGAGGTCTCCGGAATCCATCCGACCATGCTACGTTCTGTGAACAGAACGCGTTCCGTTTACAGAACGATTGGTCATCGGTGGATCAGGACGTATCGAAGGCGGTGCCGCTAGGCGCCGGTGTGGTGTGCGCGCTGGTCGGGTTCACCTCGTCGTTTGCCGTGGTCCTAGCCGGTTTGCGGGCAGCAGGGGCTGATCCCGAGCAGGCGGCGTCGGGCCTGATGGCGGTGAGCGTGGCGATGGGCGCCGCGTCGGTGCTGCTGTCGTGGCGGTCTCGGATGCCGATCACGTGTGCGTGGTCGACGCCTGGAGCCGCACTGTTGATCAGCACCGGCGCCGTGGCCGGCGGGTGGCCCGCGGCCGTCGGCGCGTTCGCCGTCACCGCGGTGCTGCTGCTCGCCACCGGGCTGTGGCCGACGCTGGCTCGTGCCGTGGCCCGCATTCCCCACTCCGTCGCCCAGGCGATGCTGGCGGGGGTGCTGCTGCCGCTGTGCATCGCTCCGGTCACCGCGCTGGCTGCCGATCCGGCGGTGATTGCGCCAGTGCTGGTGGTGTGGTTGGTCGTGTCGGCAACCCGGCCCCGCTGGGCGGTACCGGCGGCGTTCGGCGTCGCACTGCTGGTACTGGCGGTGACGTTGGTGCGGGACCAGACGGTGCCCGCGGCCTCGTCATGGGTTCCGCACCTGCAGGTCACCGCGCCGAGCCTCACGGGCGCGGCCATCGCCGGCATCGCCGTGCCGTTGTACATCGTCACCATGGCCGCGCAGAACATCCCGGGCGTCGCCGTCACGGCCGGCTTCGGCTACCGCGTTCCCTGGCGCCCGGCGCTGACGGCGACGGCAGTCGCCTCCCTGGTGGCGACCCCGTTCGGTGGTCATGCCGTCAACCTCGCCGCCATCAGCGCCGCGTTGGCCGCCGGACCGGATGCCGATCCCAATCCCCGGCGTCGCTGGATGGCCGGAGTCACCGCCGGAACGGTGTACGTCGCACTCGGTCTGGTCTCGACGGGTTTGACGGCCGTCGTGCTCGCCGCCCCGGCCGGGCTCGTGCAGGCGGTCGCCGGGGTGGCGCTGCTCGGTGCGTTCGCCGGCGCGTGTGCCGACGCCGTGGCCGACACCTCGACGCGCCTGCCGGCGGCGGTGACGCTGGTGATCGCAGCCTCGGGAGCGACGGTAGCGGGGGTCGGCGCGGCGTTCTGGGCGCTCCTGATGGGCGTGATCGTCCACCGGTTCGTGCTGCGGAAAGGTCTGCATCCCAGCCCGTCCGAGGGCGGGGGCGACCAGTCATGACTTCTCGACGCGCCGGCACGGGTGGTGGTGGTGGGCCGGCCGCGCCGCCAGCTGCGTCCGCACTCGTGGCGTCGCTGACGGTGGCGGTCATGTCGGTGTCGATGAAACCGGGGTGGACCCCGACCGCCAACGTGTCTGCGGAGTGCAGTTCGAGGCGACGTGCGTTCTTCATTGGTGATCGCCACGGTCGTACCCGGGCTGGCGTGCCCGTCCCCAGTCACGTCGTGGTCGCCCGAGGGCCGGGTTGGTCGAACGCGCCCCTCGGGAACGCGTCACGCCACGCGGGCTGCCGCCATGAAACGTTCGAGTTCCCGGGGGATGTCGGGACCCGTCGGCTGGAACTGTATCTCCGTCGCGCCGTCGTCGACGAGGCGACGGATGGCAGCCGCCACCTCGGCCGTGGATCCAGTCAGCGTGTTGCCCTGCAGCAGTTCGTGACTGCCGGCCGCCCACGCCGCGGAGTCGGCGTCGCTCATCCTCGTCAGGTGCCCCTGGTGAACCGCCAGGTGGCGAAGGTGCTCGGGAGACCGGTTGACCACCTCGAGCCACTCCCTGCCGCCGGGCATCTCGAGCACGGCCTCGGGTCCCTGCAGCGTCCACGCGAAGTGCAGTTGCACCGCTGCGACGACGCCTGCGGTGTCCCGGACGCGTTCTGAGTCGACCGACTCGCCGTCGTCGAGGACCGTGCCCATGACGACGACGACGCGCTTGTCGTAGTCCTGCTGCTGCGGGGTGACCTGGAACAGTGACATCATCCCCACGGCGCCGAGGCGACGTGAGACGGCGCCCCCCTTGGGCCCCATGCCGCTCATGATCAGCGGGATGCGTAGCGGCAGAACGTCTTCCCAGGAGGTGCCACGTAGCAGCATGGTCAACGGACGCCCTTCCCACGTGGCAGTGTCGCCGGCGAGAAGTTTCTGGTAGGTGCGGACGTACTCCTCCATGTAGGACCACGTGATCGGTGGCTGACCGATGGCGGCGCGGCTGGAGAACCCGGTGCCGAACGACGTGGTCACCCGGCCCGGGGCCAACTCGTGCAAGGAGATCGTTTGTGCGGCGTTGACCAGCGGGTGGCGCTGCGAGGGAATCAGCACACCGGGTCCCAGCCGCAACGTCGTCGTGGCCTGCGCGGCACGGTGCAGTTGGTACCAGATGTCGTCACCCTGGAACGCCGTGTCGAACACGTAACCCTGGGTGTAGCCGAGGGCTTCGGCGTATGCAAAGTGTTGCGGCACTTCCGATGTCGGAGGGAGGCCCACACTGAGTTCGACGTCGGTCATGATGGTCGTCCTGTCATCGGCGGGTTGATTGCGTCGGTTGCGGCATCGTGGCGTTTCACGCCCCACCGATCGAGCCGCCGCCGTCGGCGCGGAGAACGTGACCGGTGATGAAGGCCGCATCGTCGGACAGGAGGAACGCCACTGCCGCCGAGATCTCGCGCGGGGTCCCGAAGCGGCGCATGGGCACTGCGTCGAGATAGCGCGCTTCGCCGTCGGAACCGGGCGCATTGTTGGCCCGGAACAACTCGGTCTCCGTGGGCCCAGGGGCCACCGCGTTCACCGTGACGCCGGTCTCGGCGAGTTCGGCGGCCCACGCGCGGGTGCAGAACTCGAGTGCGGCCTTGGCCGAACCGTAGGAGGTGCGCTCTGCCATGCCCACGGTGACCAGGCTGGTGACGTTGACGATGCGTCCCCAGCGCTGGGCGAGCATTCCGGGGAGGACGGCCTGGGTGGCTTGAACGGCCACCCGGACGTTCACGTCGAACACGGCCGCGAGATCATCGAGATCCACCGCGCCCAGGCGTCCGGGACGGACGAGGCCTACGTTGTTCACCAGGGCGTCAACCGGACCCTCGCCCAGAATCCGGATGAGCGCGGCGCCCGTTTCGGCGCGGTCTGCGAGGTCGGCGCTGACGAAGGTGCCGGGGAACTGATCCGGTGCGGTCCGGGCGATGCCGACCGGGCGGTGCCCGGCCTCGGCGAGCAATCTCGCGAGTTCCAGCCCAATTCCCTTGGAGGCGCCGGTGACGACGACCCTTCTGGGCGCCGAGCCGCTCACCGTTGGTAAGCCAGGTCGGCTGCGGTCAGGCCTTCCAAAGCCATCCCGAAGGGCACTCCCTCGACGATCCGGCGCAGCAGCTTCTGGTTGAGGGTCTGCTTCTGAAGGGACCGGTACAAGGCAGGCTTGGCCGCCAGGCTGCGGGCGAGTTCCACGCCACGGTCGTAGGCGCGGTGGTGCGGTACGACTTCGTTGACCACACCCCAGCGTTCGGCCGTCGCGGCGTCGATCGTGTCGCCGGTCCACAGCAACCATTTGGCGCGAGCTGTTCCCGCGATTTCCTCCCACACCACCTGAAGACCGTCGCCTGCGGTGATCCCGAACGTGGGATGTGGGAAGTCGCCGTAGGTGGCCCGGTCGGAGGCAATGTGGATGTCGGTCAGCAATAGGTATTCGGAGTGCACCGTGGCCGGGCCGTTGGCGACTCCGACCACCGGCATCGGCAGGCTCAGGAGCCGCTGCAACACGGCGAGGCCCTCACGGCGAATCTTCTCCCAGACGAGGGGTTTGAAGATGTCGCCGAGGCTGTCACCGTCGATGTCGCTCATGAAGGCGTCTCCGGTCCCGGTCAGGATCAGTGCCTTGTTCTCGGAGTCGAGGGCGATGTCCTCGAGGGCCTTGGGTAGGTCCTCGTGGGTCTGCCCGGTGAAGATGACGCTGCCACCGTCGGTGTGGAATCGCATCGTCAACACACCGTCGTCGGTGCGCTCGAAGGCGAGGTTCTCGTAGCGGGTGAAGTAGGCGGGATCGGACATGGGGACTCCTTCGTGATGGATCAATGTCGTTGACGAGAGCTGCATGTGGCGTTGACGGTCAGCCCACTTCTTCGACGAGTTCGCGGAGGCGGTGTGAACTGGCGTCGACCGCAGTGAGTCAGGCGGTCGTCTCCGCCGCCATCACACTGTCGCTCGTGACATCTCCCTTCGACATCCCGAGTCAACGCGACCGGTCGGCGACATGCTCGCGCCGGCGCATACGAGTCGTGACGGCCGGTATAGGGCACGCTTATGGCTGCAGGTGGCAGGACGGGTTGCGCGGGACCGGGAAGTGCGGTCGCTCGTCTCGGTGGCGGTGGAGGGCACTCTCACCGGGGCCGTACGGCGCCCCACGTCAGTCGGCCCTGGGGCAACTGACGCCACGAAGGGCGGGGCCCAGGTCTTGTCCCGACGTCCTCCCCACGTCGCTAGGCGAGCTTCAGGTCGGTCAAGCTCGCGCAGTAGTCGAGCAGGGCATCTTGCTTCTCGGCCGAGCGCGCATCAGGGTGAGTCTGGGCGGGCTTCTGGTGGAAGAAGTGCTGTCCGGTCACCTTGGCCGCCGGGTCGTCGCTCACTGCCAGCCACGCCTGCGTCACGGGTCCAGCCTCCAGATCGTCGGTGGCGTCTGCGCCGCCCAGTTTCGTTGGCACCCAGCCAGGTTCAACGGAATTGACGAGGACGTCCGGCCATGTGCGGGCGATGCCGAACGCGAGCATCAGGTCGAACAGCTTGCTGTCGGAGTAGGCCTGGTTGCCGTCCCATGGACGACTCGCCCACTGTGGGTCCTCCAGACCGAATCGGCCGTCGCGGTGCAGGATCGAACTCAGATAGATCGAACGTCGAGGCCTCGGAATCAGTGCGCTGATGACATAGGGCGCCAGCACGTTGACGGCGAAGGTCAGCGCGAGACCATCGTCTGTGCTCAACCGATGCGGTGCGTTGTACCCGAGTCCGACGTTGTGGATGACCGCATCGAAGGAGCCTGTCGCGGAGGCCTGCCCGGCAACGGATCGCATCCCCTCGATGGTCGACACGTCGCCGATCGCCACGCCCTCGGCGGCCGGCAGCGCGGCCATTGCGTCTTCGGCGCGCTCGGCCGTGCGCGCGTGCAGGGTGACCTCGTGGCCGTCCTCGGCCAACAGCGTGGCAGCCATCAATCCCAGGCCGTCGGTCGATCCAGTGATGAAGATCCGAGCCATGATCGCGTGTCCTCTCCGTTCGTAGGCGTCGCGGTCCACGATGCCTACGAACGGCGAAATTCGTCCAAGACCTTTTGCCGCCCACGTGTTACCCAAGGGGTATCAGAAGTTGCCGGCACTCGACTGATCGGCGAGCGGCGCATGTCGACACGCGATGCGTCGCGGCGTCGAGCGTGACGCGACGGTTGGGCGTTGGAGCTCGTGCGGCAAGCGGACGGTCAGTGCGGAACGTTGGCCAGTGCCTGAGAAATCTGCTGTTCAGCCGCGAAGCGGGCGTCGACCAAGCGAACGAAGTCCTCGAGCACTACAGAGCCGTGGTCGCTGAGCCAGGCCAGCCGCACTTCGTTGGACGACACGTCGATCAAGGACAACGACACGACGTCGGGTCGCCGGTAGAAGTTTGCCACCGATTGCGGAAGCACGCTGAATCCACGGCCTCCGGCGACCCATTCCAATTTTTCCTCGACGTTGCGAGCCGCCGGCGACGGTCCCCGGCAGGTCGCGTCCATGCGCACGGACTTCCACTCCGGGACGGTGTCGGGGTTTTGCAGCAGCGTGTCAGCGGCCAGGTCCGTGATGCTGACGGTGTCGCGCCCCGCCAGTGGGTGTGCCGCGGGCACGACCGCGACATGGGGTTCGGAGAAGAGGCTTACCGTTGACAGGCCGGACAGGTCGATCGGCATCCTGACGAACCCGATGTCCGCCCGGCCGTCGTGGAGCACGCGAACCTGGTCGAGCCAGTCGGTGCGCAGCACCTCCACCGAGACGTCGGGGTAGACGTTGGCCAGTGCGCGAATGGCGAACGTGATGCTCAGGCCAGGCATGAAACCAACGGTGAAGGTGGGAGACACCTTGGCGGCGACGGCAACTCGGCGTCGGATGCACTCCACGTTCGTCAGCAGCGGCACGGCGTCCTCGAGAAGCTGCTCGCCGGCGGCCGTGAGCCTGGTTCCGGTGGCGCCCCGAACGAAGAGCTGTACTCCCAGCTCGTGTTCCAGAGCCCGGATCTGGCGGCTGAGCACAGGCTGGGCGAGATGCAGGCGGCCGGCAGCCGCTCGGTAGTTCAGCTCTTCGGCGAGGGCGACGAAATAGCGCACCTTTCGCAGGTCGAGATCCTTCATTGACCGGTCGTGCAGGGCTGACATCCCACCAGTATGGCAGCGGTGCGGCGGCGTGAGGACGGCTTCACGGCCGACGATGCCGACGACCACATGCCGACGACCAAGGGACGACCACCGTGGGAGATCCGCGAGGCCTCGGACGGGTCCACGCATCACCGCACTGCCAGCACGGCGGCAGAATCAGTATGTACTCTTCGGTACACACTGAGGTGCCGCCATTGGTGACGAGCGCACCTCGGCGATCCGATGGGAGATTTCGTGTCAAGGATGGCGACGGCGCGTCCGACGGTGAACACCGTCCGGGGTGACATCGACGTCGCGGATCCCGGTGCGACGCTGACCCACGTGCACGTCTTCCCGCTTGGCGCCGAGTCTCAGGACGACTACGGGCCCTCGCCGGACACGTTCGACCACACGGCTGCCTCGCCGCTGGAGTGCTGGGCTCTACTCGATGGGTGATACGCGAAGGAGGACTCGTGAGCAAGTGGTCGGAGCTGACCCGCTGGGCCGTCGTAGCGATGTCGGTGGTGCCGCTGGTGGGGGCGTGGGGGCTGAACGGGCCGACCGCCGCCGCGACGCCCACCGTCGGGGCGAGGTCGGTGACCCTGTCCAAGCAGACGGTAGGTGGCAAGGACTACATCGTCAGCGAGATAACGCTCGCGCCTGGCGGTAGTACGGGATGGCACACCCACCAGGGGCAGATCTACGGTGTGATCACTGCGGGCACCCTGACGCATTACGAGTCCGATTGCCAGATCGACGGCGTCTACGACGTCGGCGATCCCATCCGCGACCCGACGGGACCCGACCACGTGCACATCGCACGCAACCTCGGCAGCGTGCCGGTCGTGTTGCAAGTGACGTACATCGACCCGGCCGGCGCACCGACCGCCGACAGCGCACCCAACCCCGGATGTGGCTTTTCGTGATCAGGTCGAATGAAGACGAGTAGCCACGCACCGACCTGCGCCATGGCGACGTACCCGAATGTACTATTCGGTACAACGGATGGCGACGCCGGTCTAGACGTGCGAGGATCGACTGACGGCATGACGGCGGATCCACCGCGAGTGGCAACGTTCGACGACGCTCTCGCAGTGCTGCGACGGCAGCTTGGCGGGCCATTCTCCGCTTCCCACACCCGAACTCGAAAGAGGTTGCGCCGTGACACCTCACCCCCGAGCCGTCGACGAGCCGGATCCCATGAAGCACACCCCTGTCGGTAGGTCACCGGGGGAGGGTCAACCCGGCCAGGACGGTTCGATCGGCTCGTCGTCGAATGCCTCTCGGCGATACGGCTTTCCGTCATCCGCATGGCGAACGCTGGAGCAACATCCGCCGCCTGGGCTGGCTCGGATCCGATGGCGCAGCCCTTTGCGAGGTCCCTGGCTGACATCGGTTTTCGGGGCGGTGCTGCTGGTGGCACTGCCCATCGTGATCGTCACCGGTCTGCTTTCCTACATCGCTTACGGACCACGGTTCGGAGCTGCCATCCCGGTTGACGTCGGCTGGCTGAAGCTTCCCACCTTCGACTGGCCCACCCGCCCGGCATGGCTGTACCGGATGACCCAGGGTCTCCATGTCGGACTTGGCCTGGTGCTCGTCCCCGTGGTGCTCGCCAAACTCTGGTCGGTCATCCCGAGGCTGTTCGCGTGGCCCCCGGCTCGCTCCGTGTCCGTGGTGCTGGAGCGGATCTCACTGCTCTTGCTCGTTGGCGGGGTCCTGTTCGAGATCGTCACCGGCGTGCTGAACATCCAGTACGACTACATCTTTGGGTTCAGCTTCTACACCGCGCACTACTTCGGCGCGTGGATCTTCATCGCTGGGTTCGCCTGTCACGTGATCCTCAAGTTACCCACCATGGTTCGCAGCTTGCGGTCTCGCTCGTTCGTGCAGGTACTGAGGACCTCGCGTGCGGACACCGTGGCCGAACCGTTGGACGACGCGGGTTTGGTGGCCCGAGATCCCGATGAGCCCACGCTGAGTCGTCGCGGGGCTTTGGCGGTAGTCGGCGGTGGATCGCTCCTCGTTCTGGTTCTCTCTGCGGGTCAGACGCTCGGGGGATGGACCCGGCCATTGGCGGTGCTGTTACCGCGAGGGCGTAGCCTTGGCGACGGTCCGAACGACTTCCAGATCAACCGCACCGTGGTGTCAGCGCGCATCGATCCGGCGCTGACGGGTGATCGTTGGCGTTTGCAACTGCTGGGCGGGACTCGCCCGATGAGCCTCGATCGCGCGGTGCTCGCCGCCTTGCCGCAGCACACCGTCGACCTACCGCTGGCCTGCGTGGAAGGTTGGTCCACCGTGCAAACGTGGTCGGGTGTGCGGTTGCGTGATCTCGCGGTGGCCGCAGGACGACCTCAACCCGGGTCGGCAATGGTGACCTCATTGGAACGGTTCGGCGCCTTCAATCACGCACGGTTGCAGAGAAATCAGGTGCTCGATCCAGACGCGCTGCTGGCGATGCGGGTCAACGGGGTGGACCTCTCGCCGGATCACGGGTACCCCGCCCGGATCATCGTGCCGGCCCTCCCCGGGGTTCACTGCACGAAGTGGGTGGCGACGATCGAGTTCCGGGAGAGTTGACGTGGCCCCGTCTGCCCTGTTTCGACGACTCTACGGCGACCGCGCGCTGCACTTCCTGGTGCTTGCCGCCACCCTGGCGGTTGCCGCTTACGCGATTTCGATACTCGGGGTGTCCAATCTCTACAACTCAACGACGTGGTGGCAGTCCATCGGCGTCTGGTTCGCGGTTGCCGTAATCGGACACGATCTCGTCTTGTTCCCCCTCTACGCCGTCGTCGATCGACTCTTGACCGGCCGTCGGGGTCCTCGGCAACACGACGACCGCCTCGTGCCCCCAACCAACTACCTACGAATCCCGACGATGGCCGCTGCCCTGACGTTTCTGCTGTTCCTGCCAGGCGTCATCGAGCAGGGCGCGGTGTTCTACCGCAACGCGACCGGTCTGACGCAGGCTCCCTTCATGCATCGCTGGGCGCTCTTGACCGCTGCCTTCTACGCTGTCGCCGCGGCGTCATACGTCGTCAACGTCGCGGTCCGGCTGCGCCGTTCGACGGCAACCGTCGCACCGCCGACGTCGGTCGTCGCCGACGAGTCGCCTGAGTCGCCGACACGTCGACCCGATTCACGGGGATCACGTTCCGCGATGGGTGACTAGAGAGCCGCACCGATTGGTCAAAGACGTTCGTAATCACCGATACACGATGGCGCCGGCCTCTACTGCATTCCCCCGGCCGGCGTCACCGGCCCACGAGGCTTCGAAGGTGTGGGCACCGAGAAATGAACCAGTGAAAGGAACGCATGAGTGACGTCAGCCTCGATCCGTCGTCGGAGATCGCCGACCGGATCGCGCTTCGCGAACTGTTCGACGCATACGCGCACTGCGCGGATCGCCGGGATGCGCAGGGCCAGATGGCCCTGTTCACGGCAAACACCCGCTTCTCGGTGTTCATGGACGGGGAAGGGACCGCGCCAACCTATGTCGTCGAGGGGCGGGACGCCCTGGCGCCGATATTCGAAGACCTCCGGCGCTACGACGCGACCACACACTTCAACGGGCAGAGCACGGTGGTGCTCGACGGTGACACCGCAACCGGCGAAAGCTACACCTTGGCCCACCACGTCTATCGCGATGGGGGGCAGCGCAAGATGATGATCGCCGCGCTGCGCTATCACGACGAATTCGTCAAGGTGCAGGGGCGCTGGCATTTTGGCGCGCGCTCCTTGATTCTGGACTGGAGCGAGACACGCACCATGTCGGACGCCTGATTTGACCGTGATGCCTGGGGACTCGGTTCCTGTGCCACCGGACGGGTCGCGACCCGTTCCAGCGAGCGGGATGCGGTCATCGTCCGCGAGTCCCGATCTCCGCATCAGGGCACTGCGAAGGACATGCTGCACTCGGCGACGTGGCACTGCCATGCCTCTACGATTTCGCTCGACCAGGAAGGACCGGACATCACCACCCGCCGGCGCGGCCTCGGGTGCCGACAACCAACATGGACCAGGCCTACCAAACCGTCGGCCAGATCGACTGCGAGACAGCGAGTCCGATAGTGCCGAGAGTTCACGTCGTCGGGGGTAGCGGTTGCACGTCACCGCAAGGAGATGTTCGGCCTCGACCAGGGGGATCATGACCGCGGTTCGGCGCAGTCGATCACGGGCGGTGCCAGGCGAGCGGCCCCGAGGTCGGACCTCATCGTGACGTACGGAGGCCCCAAACACCGCGTCGTCATGCAATGTGATGCGGTCTGCGAACTCGCAGACGAGTACGTCTTGGGCTCGTTGGAGCGCGGACTTGGCCAACGAGTACGCGCGCACCTACGGGACTGCGTGAAATGCAGTGCCTATGCGGCACACATGGTGTGGGTTCTCGGCGCCGTTGGCGAGGTGCATCGCGGACATCCGGGATGGTTGGCGCCTGCCGCCTTCGTCACGATGGATGGTGCTGTTGGCGACCACGACCCCGTCGGTTCGCCCCGAGGCCCACGATGGTGACTGGGGGCGGGTCGACGCTCTCGAACAGCGGCGGCATGCCACGAACTGCGCGTCTGCGCGACTCACCCGACGTGTACCGGCACGGTTGCACGAGGATGAACTCGATCTCGCGGACTCCCTCTACCGCACGATCGACGCTTGGTTACGAGTGGTCGGGCCGCCATTCCCGCAGATGTGCCACGGCCGCGCGGAGGCTGTCTCGCAGCGGTGCGATGTCACCGTACACGCGGGCCAATAACATTCCGCCCTGCAGCGCGGCGATGACGCCGCCGGCCAGACGGGCGGGGTCGGCGGTATCCGCCAATTCGCCCCGCTCTTGCATCGAACGCAGGCCTTCCGCCAAGGGAGCCTCCCACCGGCGGAATGCGGTCTCCAGGCTCGGTCGAAAGGCTTCGTCGTTCTTCAGTTCCGCGGCCATCGTTCCCAAAGGGCACGCGAACGGTCCGCCAGGTGCGGAGTGTGCTTCGAGAATCGCGTCGGCCCACGCATCGATGCCGGCCCACGAGTCCGCGCTGTGAATGAGGGGTTGCTGGGCCAGCACGATGTGCGACTGCCGTTCGACGACTGCGCGAACGAGATCGGCCTTGTCGACGAAATAGTGGTAGAGCTGCGACTTGCCGGAGCCCGCCGCGGCCAGTACGTCGTCAAGGCTGGTGGCGCCCACTCCCCGCTGATACATCAACGTAGCAGCGGCGTCGATGATGAGCGCTCTCACGCGACGTCCCCGCGCAGTGGCCGGAAGCGGTCGCGCAGCCCCAGCTGGATCGGAAGTGGACACGCGTCATCCTATCGTCGCGCAGGTGAAGCCCGAGCGGCCTGCTCACCAGTGCGAACCAAGCCCAGACGGCGCTCTCGGCGCACTGAACTCGCCAACGAACGGCACCGCCCACGCGGGTCGGATGCGCCCCGTCGCCTCGGCTCGTGTCCACGGTCTGACGTCATCGAGGCGGACGGAGGTCAATCGTCAGAGGCGCCGCGAGGGGGTGCCGTGGCGGCGATGAACGCGACGACCTCCCTCGCCAACTCCTCGCCCTTGTCCTCCTGAAGGAAGTGGCCGGCTCCAGTGATGGTCACCGGTTCGAACGGTGCGGCCCCCGGTATCTCGGCTCGCAGCACCCTGTCGGCGCCGGCGGTGATGGGATCGGAGTCCGAGAAGGCGCACAGGAACGGTCGGTCGAATCGTCGAAGTGACTCCCACGCCGCCCGGTTGGCCGGTGCGGCCGGGTCCTCGGGCGACGTGGGGACCAGCAGGGGAAACTGCCGCGCACCCTGCGTGAACGAGTCGTCGGGAAATGGCGCGTCGTAGGCGGCGACCACGGCGTCGGTGAGCGCCGTGACGCAACCGCCATTCACGATGTGGCCCGTCGTGAAGGTGAGGGTTTCCTGGCTGAATCGCTGCCAAGCGAGAAACGCCTCACCGGGGTGCCGATCCCCGGTGGGCAAGAACGTGTTGGCCGCGATCACCCGAGCGAAGCGGTCGGGATGCTCACCGACGAGACGTAGCCCGATGAGGCCACCCCAGTCTTGGCAGACCAAGGTCACCTGGGGCAATCCGATTGCCTCGATTGCAGCCCACGTCCAATCCACATGCCTTTGATAGCTGTAGTCCGCGCGACTGGCGGGCTTGTCGCTACGCCCGAAGCCCACGAGGTCGATGGCGACCGCCCGCAAGCCGGCCTCGACGAGCACGGGAATCATCCGGCGATACAAGAAAGACCAGGACGGCTCACCGTGCAACAACAGCACGGCCTCGCCGTCCACCGGGCCTTCGTCGAGGTAGTGGATCCGCAGGCGATCCCCGCCACCAGCTTCGATTTCCACGTAGTGCGGTTCGAACGGATAGTCCGGCAAACCGGCGAATCGGTCATCTGGCGTCCTGAGAATGTGCATCGCGGTTCTCCTCGAGTGCTGGTCGCCGTTCACTGTACTGATCAGTACGATCTGAGTGGTAAGCACCGGTGGTGAGGTCGAACGACTCGTGGGGGCGCCGCCGGACATCGTGAAAGGGCAGCCACATGACGTCACGTCCATCCACGATCGCCGAACGGTCGAAGGCGCTCGCGGCCGACGGCGCTGCGGCCATGCCTGCCGCGGCGGCAAGGGCTTTCGCTGCCGAGCAGGCCGAACTGGATGCTCGAGGCGTCCCCGCCGGGGTCGCCGCACCGGGGACCATCATGCCTGATTCCGAGTTGCTCGACGTGAACGGTGAGCCCACCACGTTGACGCGAGTGCGTGACGGCCGAGCCGCGGTGGTGGTGTTCTACCGTGGTGCGTGGTGCCCCTACTGCAACGTCGCCTTGCGGACCTATCAGTCCGAGCTGGTGCCGGCTCTCGACGACCGTGGTGTCGGGTTGGTCGCCGTGAGCCCGCAGAAGCCCGATGGTTCGCTGAACTCGGCCGAGACGAACGGGTTGACCTTCTCGGTGGTCTCGGATCCAGGGAACGAACTCGCCGCCGCCTTGGGCGTCCAGACCGAGCCATCCGCCGATGCCGTTGACGCCCAACGGAGTTTGGGTCTTGACCTCTCCGAACGAAACGCCGATGGTCGGGTCGACCTCCCCATGCCTACGACGGTGGTCGTCGACGACCGCGGGGTGATCCGATGGATCGACGTGCACCCCAATTACGCGACTCGCAGCGAGGTGCCCGACATCTTGGCCGCCGTCGACACGATCCTCTGAAGCGGCCAGATGACGTGCAGGCATCCCTGGCCCGAACGCTGGTCGCAGACGAGGCGTCACCCGCCATTGGCCATGCGCACGGCGCATCCCGTCCCCTATGCCCGCGTGGCGCCGCCGCCTACCCGTCGACGACGCTCGCCGGGCGACGCACCTCGACCCGAGGTTGGCCGATCGCCTCCGCGCGAGGGCCGACGGACTATCGTCCGAAGCGACCCGTCCGACGCCTCGAGGGAGAGCAGCCGTGCCGATCAATCCCGATGCCATAGGTGCCAAGACCCCGCCGCAGCGCCACGAGTGGACCGACCGGGACACGCTCCTCTATGCCCTCGGTGTGGGCTGCGGTGTCAACGACCTGGCCTTCACCACCGAGAACAGCCACGACATCCCCCAGCAGGTGCTGCCCACCTACGCCGTCATCGCGTGTCCCGCCTGGGGTGCGGTCGGCGAGGTCGGCTCGTTCAACTTCGGCATGCTGCTGCACGGCAGCCAGCAGATCCGTCTGCACGCACCGCTGCCCCCGGCCGGCGCGCTCGACGTGCACTCCGAGGTCCTCGACATCCAGGACAAGGGGGAGGGCAAGAACGCGATCCTGGTGTTCAAGGGCGTCGGGACCGACCCCGCCACCGGCCAGGTGGTGGCCGAGACGGTGTCCACCGCGGTCATCCGCGGTGAGGGCGGCTTCGGCGGCAAGCCCGGCGAGCGCCCCGTCGCACCGGTGATCCCCGACCGCGAGCCCGACGCCACCGTCGCCCTGGCGACCACCGACGACCAGCCGCTGATCTATCGGCTGTCCGGCGACCGCAACCCGCTGCACAGCGACCCCTGGTTCGCCAAGAACCTCGCCGGCTTCCCGCGCCCCATCCTGCACGGGCTGTGCACCTACGGGGTCGCGGGCCGCGTATTGGTCGCCGAACTCGGCGGCGGCGACGCGACCAAGCTGCGGGCCGTCGGCGCGCGCTTCACCTCGCCGGTGTTCCCCGGCGAGACACTGACCACGTCGGTGTGGCGCACTGAACCGGGGCACGCCGTCTACCGCACCGAGGCCTCCGGGCCCGGCGGCGCCGACACCCGCCCGGTGCTCGAAGACGGCACCGCCGAGTACGTCTCGTGAGCACCGCCATGACGTTGGTCGTCGGCTACCTCGCGACGCCGGGCGGCGCGGACGCACTGGCGCTCGGCGTGCGCCTGGCCCGCTCGCTGGACGCCGAACTGCACGTGAGCATCGTGCTGTCGGCGGGCGTGTCACCCGCCGTCGCCGGGGCCGCGACCACCAACTTCCGCGCCATGCTCGCCGAGCAGGCCGACGAGTGGCTGACCGAAGCCCGCGCGACGGTACCCGACGACGTCACCGTGCACACCCACGTGGCGTTCGCCGAACACTTCGCCGAGGGACTGATCGCCGAGGCCGAACGCGTGGGCGCCAACGCGCTCGTGGTGGGCGGTTCCGGCGGCGGCCTGATGGGAAGGCACGCGCTGGGGACCGTCGTCGACGAGCTGCTGCACTCGTCGCCGGTGCCCGTCGTGGTGGCGCCCCGGGGAATCCGTACGTCGAAGGTTCAGCGCATCCGCGAGGTGACGTGCGCCATCGGCGACCGGCCCGGCGCAGACCTGTTGCTGCAGAGCGCGGTTCGCGTGTGCACTGCCAGCGGGGCGCCGCTGCGGCTGGTGTCGCTGGTGGCGTTGGACCCGGCGCTGCGCGCCATGCGTTCGCCGGACTACCCGCTGCGCGACCGCATCTTCGAGCACGTGCAGGCCACGCTGCACCAGGCCAGGGAGGCGCTGCCGGAAGGGTTCCCGGTGACCGCCACCATCGCCGACGGCGACACCGTCGAGGAGGCCGCCGACAAGCTGGAATGGCACGACGGCGACGTCATCATGGTGGGGTCCAGTCGGCTGTCCGCTCCCCGCAGGCTGTTCCTGGGTTCGACCGCGGCCAAGATGCTGCGGGTGCTGGAGGTGCCGATGGTGGTGGTGCCGCGTGACCAGCCCGCCGACGCCTGAGCCTCAGCTGGCGACGGCGCGCTCCAGGGACTCCAGCGACCGATCGATGAACTCGGGCCCGAACACCGGCACCCCCACCGTGTCGCGGAACTCCTGGTTGGTGTCGCTCCAGTCGTAGGTCAACGTCACCTCGGTGCCGCCGTCGGTGGGCGCCAGGTCGTAGCGCCACCACCAGCCGCCGGGGGAGTGGGTGCCGTCGGCGTCGAGTTGGCCGGGCAACCAGGCGATGATCCGGTCCTCCTGGTAGGCGGTGACCAGGTTGTGCATGACGTAGTCGCCGCCGGCGCGGTCGAGGTACATGTTCACCGCGAACAGCTGTCCCTCGGCGGTGATGGGTTCCGGGTCGATCGCGTCGCGCACCCAGTCGCCGGGTTCGGTGTCCTGGTGGCGGTCCGGATCCGCCAGCACCGCGAAGATCTCCTCGGGGGTGGCGGCGATGGTCCTGGTGGCGACGTAACGTTCGGCGGTGTCGGTCACTGGGCATCTCCTGATCCATAGAAGCCGGCGATGGCCTCGGAGCCGAGCCAGCGGGAGTAGGTCGGATGTTGGGGCCACCCGTCGGGTGAATCCTGCCATTCCTCCTGGCGGCCGTACGGCAACGCGTCGATCAACGCGAACGAGTGACTGAGCTGCTCGGTGCCGCGGCCGTTGGTGTGCCACGTGCGGTAGACCGTGTCGCCGTCGCGCAGGAACACGTTGACCGCGAACCCCTCGCCCGGCCCCGCGTCGACGTCGGCGCCGAACGAGCTGCCCGCCGACGAGTACCAATCCATCCGGTTGCCGACCTTCGACTTGTACGCGAGTGCTTCGCCGATGGGCCCGTTGGTGACGACGACGAACCGGGCGTCGTAGGCGTCGAGGAACTCCAGCCGCGTGAACTGCGAGGTGTACCCGGTGCAGCCGCTGCACTGCCATTCCGCGCCGTCGGTCCACATGTGGTTGTAGACGATGAGCTGGCTGCGCCCGTCGAAGACGTCGACCAGCCGGATGGGTCCGTCCGCGCCGGTGAGCACGTAGTCGGGCATCTCGACCATCGGCAGCCGGCGACGCTGGGCGGCGATGGCGTCGAGTTCGCGCGTCGCGGCCTTCTCCCGCACGCGCAGGTCGGCGAGCGCGGCGCGCCAGGTGTCGTGATCGACGACCGGCGGGGTGGCGGACGGGAGCGAGTGGGTCATGCGGCCTCCTAGGTGGACGGTGTCCTCGAGTAGACCAGCGCGAGGCCCGGAAGTCATCGCGACGAGAAGTCGTGGTGGTGCGGACCTCGACGGCTTCAGGGTGCGACGGCATGGGCGTGCACGTCGAACTCATGTTCGATACGATGGTCGCCGTGGGTTGGCACACCGGACCGCCGAGTTGGACGGAGATGCAGCGCGTCCTCGACGGCAAGCCCCGGCACGCCGGCTGGCCCATCGACGAGCAGGTCGGCGATGGCGGCGACAGCCCCGCCTGGTCGCGCAAACGCGGCGCCTACGAGTCGGCGGGTGGACGCAGGGCACCGTCTGCACCGTCTGCCACGGTGCCGTTCGCCGAGTTGCACGCCCACTCGGCCTACAGCTTCCTCGACGGCGCCAGCACACCGGAGGAACTCGTCGAGGAGGCCGCACGGCTGGACCTGCGCGCCATCGCGCTGACCGACCACGACGGGCTGTACGGCGTGGTGCGGTTCGCCGAGGCCGCCAAGGAACTCGACGTGGCCACGGTCTTCGGTGCCGAACTCTCGCTGGGCAACGTCGCACGGACCGAGGTGCCCGATCCTCCGGGGCCGCACCTGCTGGTCCTGGCCCGCGGCCCGGAGGGCTACCGCAGGCTCTCCCGCGAGATCGCCTCGGCGCACCTGGCCGGCGGCGAGAAGGGCAAGCCGCAGTACGACTTCGACCGCTTGACCGAGGCTGCCGGGGGGCACTGGCACGTGCTCACCGGATGTCGCAAGGGGCATGTGCGGCAAGCGTTCTCCGACGGCGGCCCCGCCGCGGCCGAGGCGGCGCTGGCGGACCTGGTGGATCGGTTCGGCGCGGATCGCGTCAGCATCGAGGTCACCCACCACGGGCATCCGCGCGACCACGAGATCAACGCCGCGCTGATGGCGCTGGCGCCACGGTTCGGCGTCGGCGTCGTCGCCACCACGGCCGCCCACTTCGCCGAACCCACGCGCGGTCGGCTGGCCATGGCCATGGGCGCCATCCGCGCCCGCAACTCCATGGATCAGGCGGCGGGCTGGTTGGCCCCGCTGGGTGGCTCGCACCTGCGCTCCGGAGCGGAGATGGCGCAGTTGTTCTCGCACTGCCCCCAGGTGATCTCCGCGGCCACGGAGCTTGGCGAGCAGTGCGCGTTCGAGCTGGCGCTCATCGCACCCCGGCTGCCCCCGTTCGAGGTGCCCGCCGGCCACACCGAGGACAGTTGGCTGCGCCACCTGACCATGCTGGGGGCACGCCAACGCTACGGTCCGCCGGAACGCGCCTCCCGGGCATATCAGCAGATCGAGCACGAGCTGAGGATCATTGCCCAACTGGACTTTCCGGGTTACTTCCTGGTGGTGCACGACATCACCCGGTTCTGCCGCGAGAACGGCATCCTGGCACAGGGGCGGGGATCGGCGGCGAATTCGGCGGTCTGCTACGCGCTGGGCGTCACCAACGTCGACCCCGTCGAGAACGACCTGCTGTTCGAACGGTTCCTGTCGCCCGCGCGTGACGGCCCACCCGACATCGACATCGACATCGAATCCGATCTGCGGGAAGAGGCCATCCAGTACGTCTACGAGCGCTACGGGAGGGACTACGCGGCGCAGGTCGCCAACGTCATCACCTACCGCGGCCGCAGTGCCATCCGTGACATGGCACGGGCGCTCGGCTTCTCCCAGGGGCAGCAGGATGCCTGGAGCAAGCACGTCAACCGGTGGAACGGTCGGCCCGACTCGCCCGACGTGGAGGACATCCCCGACGCCGTCGTGGACCTGGCCATGCAGATCAAGAACCTGCCGCGGCACATGGGAATCCACTCCGGCGGCATGGTGATCTGCGATCGGCCCATCGCCGACGTGTGCCCGGTGGAGTGGGCGCGCATGGCCAATCGCAGCGTCCTGCAGTGGGACAAGGACGATTGCGCGGCCATCGGATTGGTGAAGTTCGACCTGCTGGGTCTCGGCATGCTCTCGGCGCTGCACTACTGCATCGACCTGGCCGCCGAACACAAGGGCATCGACGTCGACCTGGCCAAGCTGGACCTCTCGGAGGCCGCCGTCTACGAGATGTTGCAGCGCGCCGACTCCGTCGGGGTGTTCCAGGTGGAGTCGCGCGCCCAGATGGCCACGCTGCCCCGGTTGAAGCCGCGCATCTTCTACGACCTGGTGGTCGAGGTGGCGCTCATCCGGCCGGGCCCCATCCAGGGCGGGTCGGTGCACCCGTACATCAAGCGCCGCAACGGGGAAGAGGAAGTCACCTTCGACCATCCCTCGATGGAGCCGGCCCTGCGCAAGACGTTGGGGGTACCGCTGTTCCAGGAGCAGCTCATGCAGTTGGCCGTCGACTGCGCGGGATTCTCGGCCGCCGAGGCCGACCAGCTGCGCCGCGCCATGGGCTCGAAGCGGTCCACCGAACGCATGCGCAGGTTGCGGGAGCGGTTCTACGACGGGATGCGGATGCGCCACGGCATCGTCGGAGAGGTGGCCGACCGGATCTACGAGAAGCTGGAGGCGTTCGCGAACTTCGGTTTCCCCGAGAGTCATTCGCTGAGTTTCGCGTCGCTGGTGTTCTACTCGTCGTGGTTCAAGCTGCACCATCCGGCGATCTTCTGCGCAGCGCTGCTGCGTGCCCAACCCATGGGGTTCTACTCCCCGCAGTCCTTGGTCGCCGACGCCCGACGACACGGCGTGACCGTGCACGGCGCGTGTGTCAACGCCAGCCTCACGCACGCCACGTGCGAGAACGCGGGCCAACAGGTGCGACTCGGTCTCGGGGCAGTCCGCCACGTCGGCGACGAGCTGGCCGACCGGATCGTGGCGGACCGAAAGGCCAACGGAACGTTCGCATCTCTTCTGGACCTCACCGGTCGGATTCGGCTGACGGTGCCGCAGACCGAGGCCTTGGCCACCGCCGGTGCCCTGAGCTGTTTCGGCATCACCCGCCGCGAGGCGCTGTGGGCGGCGGGGGCGGCGGCCACCCAGCGGCCGGATCGGCTGCCGGGGGTGGGCTCGTCGTCGCACGTACCCGCACTGCCCGGCATGACGCACCTGGAGCTGACGGCCGCCGACGTGTGGGCCACGGGGGTCTCGCCGGACTCCCACCCCGTGCAGTTCCTGCGGGAGCGGTTGGACGACATGGGCGTCGTCCCCGCCGATCGACTGCTGGCGGTGCCCGACGGTACCCGGGTCCTGGTCGCGGGGGCCGTCACCCACCGGCAGCGTCCCGCGACCGCGCAGGGTGTCACGTTCATGAACCTCGAGGACGAGACCGGGATGGTCAACGTGATGTGCTCACGCGGGCTGTGGGCCAAGCAGCGCAAGCTGGCGCAGACGGCGTCGGCGCTGGTGATCCGTGGCATCGTCCAGAACGCGACCGGTGCGGTGACCATCGCCGCCGACCAACTGCGTCCGCTGGACCTGCGGGTGAAGAGCAGGTCGCGGGACTTCCAGTAACGCCGGGGTCCGCCGATCGGGGGAACCGGGTTTCCGCCGCGCGCTCCTCCGGTCGGCCGATGTCGCCGACGGGCGTCGGGAGCCAGTATTGAGTCATCGCCGGAACACCGGCCGGAACACGTGAAAAGCTCTCACCCACAGGAGAAGTCATGACCAAGATCCTCGCCAAGATCCTCGCCGCCATCGCCCTGCCCGCCGCCGCCGCAGGCATCCTGGGCGGCGCCGCCCTCGGCCTGGCCGGTGCGGCCAACGCCGCCACCGTCGGGGGAGAGGCCCCCAGCGGCCCGGGCCACTCGTACAGCCCGCAGACCTTCGCCCACCCGGCACCGCAGGTGGGGCCGGGCTGGCACGGCAACCACGGTCCGGCCTACATCGCCCACCTGACGGGCGCGGACCAGAAGTAGGTCCCTCAGGCTCGAAGCCCCCGCCCCAGCCCCGTGGGGTTGGGGGCTTCGTCGTATCCGATCGCCATTCCTGCCACGGCTCGCGCTGCTCCGCAGGCGACGTTCGGCGACGGCCGCTGAATCCAGGCGGGATCCGCTCGTCCTGCAGACCTTCACACGTAGCGTCGATCTGAGGCGAGCGGGTGCGAATGTAGCCTCGGATCCATGACCTCGCCGCTGAACCTCACGATCGACGAACTGCTCACCACCACCCGCTCGGTCCGCAAGCGCCTCGACCTCGAGAAGCCGGTGCCGCGGGAAATCCTGATGGAATGCCTCGACCTCGCGCTGCAGGCGCCGACGGGCTCCAACTCCCAAGGGTGGCAGTTCGTGTTCGTCGACGATCCGGAGAAGAAGAAGGCGCTCGCCGACATCTATCGCACCGCCGCCACGCCCTACCTCGACGCCGAGAAGCCCACCTACGGCGACAGTCGCGACGAACGCACCCCGCTGGTCATCGATTCGGCGAAGTACCTCAACGACCACCTGCACGAGGTTCCCGTGCTGCTCATCCCGTGCCTGCAGGGGCGCCCCGACGGCGCACCCGCCGGCATGAGCGCCGGCTTCTGGGGATCCCTGCTGCCTGCCGCCTGGAGCTTCATGCTCGCGCTGCGTTCCCGCGGCCTCGGATCCGCGTGGACCACGCTGCACCTCATGGGCGACGGGGAGAAGCAGGCCGCGGAGATCCTCGGCATTCCCTTCGAGGAGTACTCCCAGGGTGGGCTGTTCCCCATCGCCTACACCAAGGGAACCGACTTCAAGAAGGCCAAGCGGCTGCCCGCCGAGGAACTCACGCACTGGAACCAGTGGTGAGCCGTCAGACCGCCCCCGCGAACCCGTGCTGACGCCACGCCTCGTACGCGGCGACGGCGGCCGCGTTCGACAGGTTGAGTGACCGACGGCCGGCGAGCATCGGGATGCGCACGCGGGCGGTCACGTGCGGGTCGGCCAGTGTCTCGGGATCCAGGCCAGTGGGTTCCGGGCCGAACATCAGCACGTCGCCCGGCTCGTAACGCACGTCGGCGAACGACGTGTCACCGTGGGCGGTGAACGCGAAGACGCGGCGGGGCCGAAGTGCCTCCCACGCGGCGGGAAGATCGTCGTGCACCGTCACCGACGCGAGATCGTGGTAGTCCAACCCGGCACGGCGCAGCTTCGGCTCGGACAAGTCGAAACCGAGCGGCCGAACCAGGTGCAGGCCGCACCCCGTCGCGGCCACCATCCGGATCGCGTTGCCGGTGTTGGGCGCGATGCGCGGCGAGAAGAACAGCACGTTGAACACCCGACGATGATGTCAGGCCCGCAACGGTATTTGCTCGGGCGGCACACGAACGCGCAACGTGCGGGTCACGAACGCCGAACGAGGCGCTAGAACCATGGAATCGGCCCACCTCGACTGTCATACTCGACCAATTGCCGGGCGCTGACGCCTGCCCGCGGCGCACTCAGCAGAGGTCGAGCAGGAAGTCAGATGAACGACGCGCAACCCGGGTCACCGACGAAGCGGCCGCCGCGCTGGGCGGTCGGCAACTGGCCGGTGCGATGGAAGGTCGTCGCGATCGTCGTCATCCCGCTGGTCCTGTCCGGGATCTTCGGGGGCCTGCGCATCCACGACGGCTGGAACCGGGCCGCGGATCTGCGTCGTGCGGCCGAGCGCGCCGAACTGGTGCCCGCGCTCGACCAGTACACCGCTGCCATCGAAGGCGTCCTGCTCGCGAACCCCGCCGGTGGTGACCTGCAGCAGAGCCTGTCGCGCTTCGACGCCGCCAAGCAGGATCTCGCGCGCCGGCTCGCGAGCGCCGACACCGCCCCGGACGTGGCCACCGGGGTAAAGACGCTGCTCGACGGCGGCCAGGCGTTGCTGGATCGGTTGGCCGCCAACGACATCGGCGTGCGGGATCGCGTCACCACCTACGCCCCACTGCTGTTGACCGCGGAGGACGCCGTCAACGGGTCGGTGCGCGTCGACGATCACGACGTCTCGACCGAAGCGCTCGGACTGTCGCGGGCCATGGGCGCGCGCGGCCAGATGGCCATGCTGGCTCTGCTCGTCGACTCTGGCGGCCAGCTCGGCGAGCCGGAACTGCGGACGTCCATGATCACGCTCGCCGGTACCGAACCCTCGACGCTGTTCGGCATGACCCAGGCCCTGGGCGTCGGATCCGCCGACGCCCGACGGCTGCAGGACGAGATGGTCAAGCGCATGGCGCTGATGTCCGACCCTGCGGTCGCCCTGGCGAACAACCCCGAACTGACGCAGTCGATTCGAGCGACCAATGACATCGCGACCAGGCTCGTCGACGAAGCGTCGGCGGCGGTGACCGCCGGCGTCGACGCCCAGGCCACCCGTGCCCGCGGTGACGCCATCCGGGACTCGGTGATCGTCGGGGTGGCGTTGCTGGTGGCGCTGCTGGTGGTCGCCCTCGTCGCCGCCGCGGTGGTCCGGCCGCTGCGCCGACTCCGCGACGGTGCGCTGCGGGTGGCCCACGAGGATCTGGCCCGCGAACTCGACGCCGTGCGCGGTGGCGAACCCGTGGCGGTTCGGCCGCTCCCGGTGTACACCACCGAGGAGATCGGTCAGGTCGCCCACGCCGTCGACGAACTGCACGAACAAGCCGTCGAGCTGGCCGCGGAGCAGACGCGGTTGCAGACGCAGCTGGGCGACATGTTCGAGACGCTGTCGCGCCGCAGCCGATCGCTGGTCGACCAGCAGCTGACGCTCATCGACGGACTCGAACGCGACGAACAGGACCCGAGGCGTCTCGAGGTGTTGTTCCGCCTCGACCACCTGGCGGCGCGGATGCGCCGCAACGGCGCCAACCTGCTGGTCCTGTCGGGGGGCCGGGTGTCGCGCGAGCAGGCCGACGCCGTACCCGTCGCGGCCCTCGTCGACGCGGCGGCCTCCGAGGTGGAGGACTACCGCCGCGTCGTCACCCGGGCACTGCCCGACGTCGAGGTGGCCGGCACGGTGGCCGGCGACCTGGTGCACGTGGTGGCCGAACTGCTCGACAACGCGCTGCGCTACTCGCCGCCGTCCACCCGGGTGTACGTCGACGCGGTCCGCACCGACGACGGGGGGCTGCTCGTCGAGATCGGTGACACCGGACTGGGCATGACCGACTCGGACCTGCGCGTCGCCAACGCGCGGCTGCAGTCGGGCGGTGAGGTGGACCCCTACACCGCGCGGCACATGGGGCTCTTCGTCGTGGGCCGGCTGGCCGCCGCCCACGGGCTGACGGTGCGGTTGCGCCACACCGTCGCCGGTGATCGGCATTCGGGCACGACGGTCGGCGTCCACGTCCCGGTCTCGGCGCTGGTCGGGGTGACGGGGCCGACGGGGCCCGAGCGACGCGACGAACCGGTCCGGTCCTGGCCGGAGCCCGCCCCCGCGCGTCACGACGAGTTCAGCGAGTACGTCGAGGACGACCGGTACCCAGACCGCCACGCCGCAGACCACCCCGCCGACGAACACCCCGCCGCCGCCCACCCCGCCGACGAGCACCCCGCCGACGAGCACCCGGCCGACGAGCACCCCGCCGATGAGGACGCCGACACCGGAGCCATCGTCACGGCAATCGGGCTGCCGCAGCGCAACCCCGGCGCCAGCGGCATCACCCCGGCGTCGGCCACCGTGGCACCCGCCCCCGACGAGCCGACGCGACCGACCGCCCGCGAGCGCGGTGACGGGGGCAGCATCTTCGACAAGATGCTGTCCGAGTGGCTCATCGACGACCCGCACGAGCTGGCCAACAGCAGCGACCTCGACTGGCAGACGGTGTGGGACAAGGGATGGTCGGCCGCCGAAGCCGCCGAGCGCACCCCCGTGGACACCCACACCGAGGAGGGACTGCCGGTGCGCGAACCCGGCGCCCGGCTGGTGCCCGGCGCGGCCGAAACCGACGACGCCGAGCACAATGGCAGACACGGCGGGCGCGACGACCACCCGGCACCCACGCGGGACCCGGAGGCCGTCCGAGCCAGCATCAGCAGCCACTTCGGTGGCGTCCGCGCCGGCCGCGACCACGCCCGCCACGCCGAGGAGAACGACCCCGAATGACCCAGCGCGAGAACCTCGACTGGCTCGTCGCGAAGTTCGCCGCCGAGGTGTCGGGGGTGTCGCACGCCATCCTGGTGTCCGCCGACGGCCTGCTGATGGCGGCCAGTGCCCACATGCCGCCCGAACGCGCCGACCAGTTGGCGGCCGTGTCCTCGGGGCTGGCGAGCCTGTCCACCGGCGCGGCCCAGCTGTTCGACGGCGGCCACGTGCTGCAGTCGGTGGTCGAGATGGAGAACGGCTACCTGCTGCTCATGCGCGTCGGCGACGGCTCACACCTCGCGACGCTGGCCACCCGGTCCTGCGACATCGGGCAGGTGGGCTACGAGATGGCGATCCTGGTGGAACGGGTGGGCACCGTCGTCCAGTCCGCGCGCCGCACGGCCCGGCGGTTCTGAGGCCGCCGTGTCGGAGCTGGGCGACGGCTGGGAGTCCAGCGAGCCCCCAGCGGCCGGCCTCGTCCGGCCCTACGTCCTCACCGCAGGCCGCACCGACCCCGGCGTCGACCTGCCGCTGGAGGCGCGCATCGGGGCGGTCGCCGACGCGGCACCGCCCAGCTGGCCCAGTGCCGACGCCCGCGCGCGCATCGTCGCCTCGGCCCCCGCCACGCCGTCGGTCGCCGAGATCGCCGCGCAGCTCGAATTGCCCCTCGGAGTCGCGCGCGTGCTCATCGGCGATCTGGTCACACAGGGGTATCTTCGGGTGCACGCCACGCTCGGGGAATCGGCGAGCCTGGCCGAACGACGCGAGTTGATAGGGAGGACCCTCCGTGGTCTACGGGCACTCTGAGCGCTCGTCGGTACCCGTCGGCTCCTCGCGCGAGCGCTCGTCGGTACCCGTCGGCTCCTCGCGCGAGCGCTCGTCGGTACCCGTCGGCTCCTCGCGCGAGCGCTCGTCGGTCGCCTCGGCCAAGATCGTCGTCTCCGGCGGTTTCGGCGCAGGCAAGACCACCTTCGTCGGCGCGGTCTCGGAGATCATGCCGCTGCGCACCGAGGCCATCGTCACCAACGCGTCCTCGGGTCTCGACGGGCTGGACGCCACCCCCGAGAAGTCGACCACCACCGTGGCCATGGACTTCGGCCGCATCACGCTGGCCGACGATCTGGTGCTCTACCTGTTCGGCACGCCAGGGCAACGACGGTTCTGGTTCATGTGGGACGACCTGGTGCGCGGCGCCATCGGCGCCGTCATCCTGGTGGACCTGCGACGCCTGCAGGACGGCTTCGCCGCCGTCGACTTCTTCGAGGCGCGCAACCTGCCGTTCCTCATCGCCGTCAACGACTTTCCCGGTGCACCGCGCCACGGGGCGCAGGCGGTGCGGGCCGCGCTCGCGGTGCGCGACGACGTGCCGGTGATGCACGTCGACGCCCGCGATCGCCGCTCGGCGCGCGACGCGCTCATCGCACTCAGTGAGTACGCGTTGAGCCATCTCGGCACGGCGGCACGTTAGGCCGTGTCCATGAAGAGTCCGGACGACCCGGTGTGGGTCGACCGGGAGTTCGTCGGCCACGACTTCCGCGAGGACGACCTCAGCCGGCTGCGCACCGAGCGGGTGACGTTCACCGAGTGCACGTTCAGCGGCGTCGACCTCACCGAGTCCGAGCACGTCGGTTCGGCGTTCCGCAACTGCGACTTCCGGCGGGCATCGCTGCTGCACGGCGTCTTTCGCCAGTGCACGCTGCTCGGCTCGGTGTTCACCGACAGCCGGCTGCGGCCGGTGACCTTCGACGAGGTGGATCTGTCGCTGACCGTGCTCGGGGGCTGCGACCTGCAGAAGGTGGACCTCTCGGACTGCCGGCTGCGCGAGGCCAGCCTGGTCGGCACCGATCTGCGCAAGGCCGTGCTGCGCCGCGCCGACCTCACCGGCGCCCGCACCCAGGACGCCCGGTTGGACCAGGCGGATCTGCGCGGTGCGCGCGTCGACGCCACGTTCTGGACCACCGCGCGCCTGCGCGGGGCGAAGGTCGACGTGGACCAGGCCGTCGCGTACGCCGTCGCGCACGGGCTGGCCGTCGGCGGCTGACCCGAACCTGGCCGGCCCGGGCGGGGCCGTCGGGTTACCTGCCGCCGCCCTTGAGGCGAATCTTCCACCGCACGAACACGGTGTAGAAGACCGACAGAGCGGCCAGCATGCCGATGTCGAACCACCACGTCGCCGCGTCGTGCTTCCAGTGCGAGTCCTGTGGCGTCAGCGGCCCCGGCACCAGTCGCAGCACGTCGATGGTGGACGCGGTGGCGGCATAACCCCACCGCGCCGGGGTGACCCACGACATCTGGTCAAGCACCGCGCGGCCCGTCACCGGGATCATGCCGCCGGAGAACACCAGCTGACTCATGATCGCGACCACCAGCAGCGGCATGATCTGCTCGTTGGACTTCGCCAGGGCCGACAGCGCCAGACCCACCATGGCGGCGGCGATGCAGCACGCGGCGACGTCGACGTACAGTTCCAGGCTGCGCCAGGGGATGACGACGCCACGCTCGACGGCGCCTGGCCCCCAACCCTTTCCGAGGATCGCGATCGTCACCGCGATGGCCGACTGCGCCAAGGCGAACAGCGTGAAGATGCCGACCTTGGCCAGCACGTAGGCCCACGTGGACAGGCCGACGGCCTGCTCGCGGCGGAAGATGGCACGTTCGCCGATGAGCGAGCGGATGGTCAGCGCGGTACCCATGAAGATGGCACCCACGTTGAGCAGCACCAGGATCTGGCCCGGCTCGTTGGGCGCCTCACCGCCCTCCATCGCCGTCTTGGGCAGACCGAAGCCGACGTCGCCGGGCACCGTCAGCGCCAGCGTTCCCATGATGAACGGCAGCAGCGCCAGGAAGAGGAAGTAGCCGCGGTCGGACACCGTGAGGCGGATCTGCCGGCGCGCGATCGTCGAGAACTGCCGAAGCACGCTGGTGGCCGCCGGGCTACCGAGGTCGGCGGGCGCCTCGGCGGGCGGTGCGGGCGGCGGGGGACCAGAGCGCTCCAGGTACCGCTGGTGGGACGCGTCCGGATCGCCTGCCACCGAGGAGAAGATGTCGGCCCAGTTCGTGGTGCCCAGCTGCGGACCGATCTGGTTCGGCGGACCGTAGAACGCCGTCTTGCCGCCCGGCGCCAGCAGCAGCACCTGATCGCACACGTCGAGGTAGGTCAGCGAGTGCGTGACCACCAGCACCACGCGGCCCGCGTCGGCGAGCTGCCGCAACATCGTCATGACCTGACGGTCGAGTGCGGGATCGAGGCCCGAGGTGGGCTCGTCGAGGATCAGCAACGACGGGCCGGTGAGCAGTTCGAGCGCCACGGACGCGCGCTTGCGCTGGCCGCCCGAGAGCTTGTCGACGCGGGTCTCGAGGTGTTTGGTCATCTCGAGTTCCTCGAGGACCTCCAGCACCACGCGCTCGCGGTCCTCCTTCGTGGTGTCCGGCGGCAGGCGCAGCTCGGCCGCGTACATCAGGGCCTGCTTGACGGTGAGTTCGCCGTGCACCACGTCGTCCTGGGGCACCATGCCGATGCGAGAACGCAGCGAGGCGTACTCGGCGTGGATGTCGTGGCCCTCGAACGTGACGCGGCCGCTGGTCGGATGGGTGAGTCCGGCCACCTGCTTGGCGAACGTCGACTTGCCCGCGCCCGACGGGCCGATCACCGCGGTCAGCGTGCCGGGACGCGCGTCGATCGAGATGTTGTTCAGCAGCGTCTTGTTGCCCTCGATGGTCCACGTCAGCCCACGCACCTCGAGGCCGCCGGTGCGGGTCGCGGCCTGGGTCTCGCTGCGCCGCGACAGCGTGCCGCCGGCGAAGACCAGGTCGACGTTGCCGATCGTGACCACGTCGCCCTCGGTCAGCGGAGCCACGTCGACGCGGGCTCCGTTGACGAACGTGCCGTTGATGCTGCGGTTGTCGCGGATCTCGGTGCCCAGGGCCGTGGGAACCAGCGTCGCGTGGTGGCGCGACGCCAGGACGTCGGAGATCACGATGTCGTTGTCGGTGGCGCGACCGATCTTGATGCCGCCGGCCGGAACCTCGGGACTGCGACCCGGCCGCAGGATCTTGAGCATGCTCGTCGCGAGGTTGCCCTCGCCCGACGACGAGCGCGGCTGCGGGGCCGGTCCGATCATGGTGGGCGGTGCCGCGTCGACGGGCGGCGCCGCCGGGGGCGGCGGCTGATGACCCTGCGGTCCGCCGGGGTAGCCGGTGTGGGGTCCGCTCGGGTAGCCGGTGCGCGGCCCGCTCGGGTAACCCGTGTGCGGTCCGCTCGGGTAACCCGTGTGCGGACCACCGTGCGGCCCGCTCGGGAACGGCTGCCGGCCGGAGGCGGGTGCGGGTCCCGACGGGTAGCGCGGCTGCTGGCCCGACGGCGGGTAACCGGGCTGGCGCGGTGGCGGCGGAGCCGTGGGCGGCGCGGTGGTGCCCCCGGTCGCGGGCCAGCCCTGACGCGCGGCGATGGGCACGGCCTGGGTCTGTGGCGGCGATCCCACCGAACCCTGATGCCTGCCCACCTCGAACGACAGCCGCGGCCCGTCCGGGTTGCCGATGTTGACGTCGAGGCCGTCGGAGATGTCGACGACGGGCACGCGCTGGCCGTTGACGTAGACCCCGTTGAGAGAGCCGTTGTCGACGGCGAGCCAGCGGCCCTGGTCGTAACGGAGCAGTAGGTGGGCCCGCGAGGTCAGGGGATGGGCGACGCGGACGTCGGCGCGCAGATCGCGGCCGACCACGACGTCGTTGCCTGCCGCGAAGGTGCGTGACGACCCGTCGTACTTGACGGTCAGCGCGGGCGGAGTGGATCGCGTCATCGCGTATGACTCTATCCGCATCGCCTTCGACCCCTCGTCCGCGTTGATTGCGGACGGATGACGATTCGATTCTGATCCGGCGCCGTGACTGTCGCACGGCGCATCGCCGTGGTGTCGTCGACCGATGACGAAGTGTTTGCGGTGGGCGGCAAGGATGCTCGCCGTCGTGGGCATGACCGTTGCGTTGCCTTTGCCGACGGCCCATGCGGCGCCGGGCGACCTGCCCGTCGACGGGCGCGGTTTCGTCGGCTTCGCGGCCCGCTGCGAGGCGCCGGCGAAGCCGATGGTCGTGGGGCGCACCGAGCAGTCCCTGGTGGCCGTCTGCGCGGACGCGCGCGGGCGGCTCGAGTATCGCGGCGTGCGGTTGCGCGACCGAGCCGAACTGAGGCTGCCCGCGACGTCGATGACCAACGGCTGCTTCGGCGTTCGCGGGGACGGCGTCGACTACACGGTGTCGCCGCGCAAGCTGCTGCTGACCTCGGGGCTGCGGATCGTCCGCGACGAGCCGATGCGGCAATTCGTCGATCTGCGCCCGCCCGACGCCGCCCCGATCGTGAAGGCGTCCGGCGAACTACCCGGGTGAGCCGGTCACCACGCAGTGGGTGTGGCTGTAGATCGTCGCCATGCACTTGTTGCAGTGGGTGCACGCCGACCGCACCGTGCCGTCGGCCTTGATGCGGTTGATCAGGTCCGGCTCGGCGAGCAGCGCCCGACCCATGGCGACGAACTCGAAGCCCTCCGCCATCGCCAGGTCCATGGACTCGCGGTTGGTGATGCCGCCCAGCAGGATGAGCGGCATCGAGAGTTCTGCGCGGAACTTCTTGGCGTCGCGCAGCAGGAACGCCTCGCGGTAGGGGTACTCCCGGAAGAACTTCTTGCCGGTCGCCCGGATGCCCCAGCGCAGCGGCGGCGCGAAGGCCCCGGCGAACTCCTTGACGGGGGCGTCGCCGCGGAACAGGTACATCGGGTTCACCAGCGAACTGCCCGCGGTGAGTTCGAGCGCGTCGAGCCCGCCGTCCTCCTCGAGCCACTTCGCCGTCTGCAGGGCCTCGTCGACGGAGATGCCGCCGCGCACGCCATCGGACATCGACAGCTTCGCGGTGACGGCGATGCGGCCCGCGCCGTGGCGGTCCACGGCGTCGCGGACGGCGCGCACCGTACCGCGGGCCACCCGGGCGCGGTTCTCCAACGAGCCCCCGAAGTCGTCGTCGCGGCGGTTGATCAACGGGGACAGGAACGAACTCGCGAAGTAGTTGTGACCCAGGTGGATCTCCACGGCGTCGAACCCGACGTCGATGGCGTAGCGGACGGCCTGGGCGTGGGCGTCGATCACCGCGCGGATGTCGTCGGGCGTGGCGCGCCGCGCGAACCGCATGGACATCGGGTTGAAGAACCGCACCGGGGCCAGCGCCGGGGCCTTGTTGGACTTGGCGTTGGCAACCGGCCCGGCATGGCCGATCTGTGCGCTGATCGCGGCGCCCTCGGCGTGGATGGCGTCGGTGAGGCGGCGTAGGCCCGGCAACGCCTCGGGCCGCCAGTAGATCTGCGCACCGTCGGTGCGGCCTCCCGGCGTCACGGCGAGATAGGCCACCGTCGTCATGCCGACCCCGCCGGCGGCGGGCAGCCGGTGGTAGGTGATCAGATCGTCGGTGACCAGGGCATTCGGGGTGGACGCCTCGAACGTGGCGGACTTGATCACGCGGTTGCGCAGGGTCACCGGACCCAGCCGGGCCGGGCTGAAGACGTCGGTGAACACATTGGGCGAAGTGTTCATGGACCGAGCCTGCCACAATCGAACCCGTGGGAGCGATGACTTTGGACGGTAAGGCCACGCGCGACGAGATCTTCGAGGACCTGACGAAGCGCGTCGCGGCGTTGACGGCGGCGGGCCGGACGCCGGGGCTGGGCACGGTGCTGGTGGGCGACGACCCCGGATCGCATGCCTACGTCCGCGGCAAGCACGCCGACTGCGCGAAGGTGGGCATCACCTCGATCCGGCGCGACCTGCCCGGTGACATCAGCCAGGCCGCGCTCGAGGAGACCATCGACGAGCTGAACGCCAACCCCGAGTGCACCGGTTACATCGTGCAGTTGCCGCTGCCGAAGCACCTGGACGAGAACGCCGCCCTCGAACGCATCGACCCGGCTAAGGACGCCGACGGCCTGCATCCGACCAACCTGGGGCGACTGGTGCTCGGCGAGCCCGCCCCGCTGCCGTGCACCCCGCGCGGCATCGTGCACCTGCTGCGCCGCTTCGACGTCCCCATCGCCGGCGCCCACGTCGTGGTGATCGGTCGCGGCGTGACGGTGGGCAGGCCCATGGGGCTGTTGCTGACGCGGCGCTCGGAGAACGCCACGGTCACGCTGTGCCACACCGGCACCCGTGACCTGCCCGCGCTGACCCGGCAGGCCGACATCGTGATCGCCGCCGCGGGCGTACCCCACATGCTCACGGCGGACATGGTCAAGCCCGGCGCGGCGGTGGTCGACGTCGGCGTGAGCCGCGTGGACGGCAAGCTGGCCGGCGACGTGGCGCCCGACGTCTGGGAGGTCGCCGGGGCGGTCTCGCCCAATCCCGGCGGGGTGGGTCCGCTGACGCGGGCGTTCCTGCTGACCAACGTGGTCGAGGCCGACGAGGCGCGCGTGTGACGCCACGGGAGTTCGCGCGCAAGGTGTTCGCGGGACAGTGGCCCATCCTGGTGGTCGCAGTGTTCTTCGTCGCCGCGTTCGCCCTCGTGGTGGCGGGTTACTGGCGCCGCGGCGCCCTGGTGATGGCGATCGGCGTGGGTGTCGCAGCCGTCATGCGGCTGGCGCTCTCCGAGGACCGTGCGGGTCTGCTGGTCGTGCGGTCGCGGGTCGTCGACTTCGCGACCACGGCCTCGGTGAGCGCCGCGATGCTGTACATCGCGTGGACCATCGACCCGCTCGGTACCAGCTGAACCGGGCGGCTCGGCGCCCTCGAAAGTTGCCCACCGGGAAATCTTGCACGGTGTGCAAGATTGCGCGTAGGGTGGCGGCATGTCCGGACTCCGCGAGCGCAAGAAGGCCGACACCCGCCGCGCGCTGAGCGACGCCGCGCTGGAGCTGGCGTTCACGCGCGGTTTCGACGCGGTGACGCGCGAGGACATCGCCAGCCTGGCCGGCGTCTCCCTGCGCACCTTCAACAACTACTTCGCGGGCAAGTACGAGGCGCTGGCCTACCGCATGGCCGAACGGATGCGCCGCAGCGTCGCCGCGTTCCGCGCCCGACCCGCCGACGAACCGCTGTGGACGGCGATCGTCGAAGCCGTCACCGGGACGCTCGACGACGACCTCGCCGACATCACCGGGGCCGCCGTCATCCCGAACGCCGGCGAACTCGCCGAGATCCGAAAGCTGTTGATGCGGCCCGAGGTGCGTGGCGCCATCCCGCGCGAACTGCACGACGACTGGGTGGCGGCCATCGCCGAGCGCACCGGCACGGAGCCCTCGGACCAGTATCCGCGGCTGGTGGCCGCCGTGGTGCGGGCGGTCGGTGACACCGCGATGGAGGGCTACGCCACCGCCGACCCTCCGGTGGCGATCACCGAGCTGATGCGTACCGGTTTCGCGGCGGTCGCCGCGGGACTGCCCGAACCGAAGCGCACGAAGGAGTGAGGATGCATACCGACGTCGTGATCGCTGGATCCGGGCCCACCGGCCTGCTGCTGGCGACCGAACTGGCACTGGCGGGCGTGCGGCCCGTCGTACTCGACGCCCTGCCCGGGCCCAGTGCCGAGCCCAAGGCCAACGGCCTGGTGGGGCAGGTGGTACGCCAGCTCGACATGCGAGGCCTGCACCGCCGATTCTTCGATGAACCCCACCCGCCCCGGCCCGCGCCGGGGTGGACGTTCTCGGGTCTGCCGCTCGATCTCGTTGGGCTGCCCGACAATCCGATGTTCGCGCAGATGATCACCCAGCCGCGGTTGACGGAGTTGCTCGACGAGCGCGCCCGCGAACTCGGCATCGAGGTGCGCTGGGGACATGCGCTGCGCGACTACGCCGTCGGCGCCGCCGGCCACGACGGTGTCACCGTGGAGGTGACCGGCCCCGACGGCGACTACCGGCTGCACGCCGGCTGGCTCGTCGGCGCCGACGGTGGGCGCAGCACGGTGCGCAAGCTCGCGGGCATCGGCTTTCGGGGGCACACCTCGGCGACGGTGGCCCGGGTGGCGCACGTCAACCTGCCCGACGGGCTGCGCACCGCCGACGGCGCCCTCGACGTACCCGGTTTCGGTCGGATTCCCATGGGCCACAACCGCTACGACACCGGCATGGTGATCTACTTCCAGCCGCCCGGTGACGACCGGCAGATGCTCGGCACGCTGGAGTGGGGGCCGGTGTCCACGGACGCCACCGGCGAGCTGACCTACGACGAACTGCGCCGCAGCCTGCGCCGCGTCCTGGGGGTCGACGTGCCCTTCGACGCCGCCCGAGGACCCGGCCCGCACGCCATGCGCCGCATCGAGGGGCAGAACAGCAGACAGGCCGACGCGTACCGGAAGGGTCCCGTGCTGCTGGTCGGCGACGCCGCCCACGTGCACTCCGCCATGGGCGGGCCCGGGTTGAACCTCGGCCTGCAGGACGCGCTGAACCTCGGCTGGAAGCTGGCCGCCGTCGTCGACGGGTGGGCATCGGCCGAGCTGCTCGACACCTACCAGAGCGAGCGCCACCCGGTGGGGGAGCGGGTCATGCTGCACTCGCAGGCCCAGATCGCGCTCACCGCACCGGGTCCCGAGGTGGCGGCGCTGCGCACGCTGCTCGGTGAGGTGCTGGCGCTGCCGGAGGCCGCCGCGCTCGTCGCGCGCCTGCTGGCCGGCGCCGACGTCCGCTACGAGACGGGTGACCTGCATCGGCTGAGCGGATACATGGTGCCCGACGTCGCGCTCGACGACGGCCGACGGCTCACCGCGCTGCTGCACGCCGCCCGTCCCGTGCTGCTGGACCTCACCGGCACCCTGCGGGTCGCCGTGCCGGACCGGGTCGACGTCGTCGCGGCGACCATGGGTGACGCGCCTGCCGCCGCGCTGCTGATCCGTCCCGACGGGTACGTCGCATGGGCCGCCGACACCCTCGACGGCTCGGCGCTCGCGGGTCTGGAGGCAGCGCTGCGGCGGTGGTGCGGGGCTCAGTCCAGCGTGGCCCGGATGCAGACCGTCACGTAGGGCAGCGCCAACCCGGTGGTGTTCGCCAGGGCGGGATGCGTGGCGAGCAGGTCGCGCACCCGGTCGAGCGTGCGGGTGCGCACCTCGTCGGGGGACGTGATGCAGTAGCTGCGCGATGCCACCAGGTCGATGAGTGCCTGGGGGGTCAGGTAACTCGTCCACTCCACCTGGTGGCGATCGATGTCGGTGAACGGGGCGGGCAGGTCCACGGTCTGGCTGAACGGGTCCATCTCGTGGCCGATGATGCGACCCAGGTCCTTCACCCAACCCATGCGTTCGTCCCGGTTGTTCCACACCAGGCCCAGCCGGCCACCGGGGCGCAGCACGCGGGCAACCTCGCGCAGCGCGCGCTCGGCGTCGAACCAATGCCATGCCTGCGCCACCAGGACCGAGTCGACGCTGTCGTCGGGCAGCGGGATGTCCTCGGCGGTTCCCAGCAGGGCCGGGGTGTCGGGCAGCGAGGAGCTGAGCACCTCGAGCATCTCGGGGATGGGATCGACGGCCGTGACGTCCAGGCCGCGTTCGACGAGGCGCACGGTGAGCTTGCCGGTGCCCGCGCCCAGGTCGAGCACGTGCCGGGCGCCCGGCGGCAGCAGCCAGTCGATGGCCTCCGGCGGATACGACGGGCGGCCGCGTTCGTAGGCGGCCGCGGCCGCCCCGAACGACAGTGACTGCTCCTGCCGGGACGGATCGTCGACCGTCACCGGTTCGTCACCTGCGATGCCACTTCCAGTGTGCGCCTGATCAATTCACCGACGTGATCGGTCTCCACCAGAAAGCCGTCATGGCCGTACGCGGAGTCCACGACGTCGAGTTCGACGCAGGTGGGCAGCAGGTCGGCCAGTTCCTGCTGCAGGCGCAGCGGGTAGAGGCGGTCGGAGGTGATGCCGCCGACGACCACCGGGACGGTGCAGGCCTGCAGCGCCGCGGCGATGCCGCCGCGTCCGCGGCCCACGTCGTGACTGCTCAAGGCGTCGGTGAGCGCGACGTAGGTGCCCGCGTCGAAACGCCTGGCCAGCTTGCCGCCCTGATGTTCCAGGTAGCTCTGCACCGCGTAGCGGCCGCCCTCGGTGGGGCGCTCCTCGCCCTGGGCGTCGTTGCCGAAGCGTTCGTCGAGTTCGACCTCGCCGCGATAGGTGAGGTGGGCGAAGCGGCGCGCGATCTCCATCCCGGTCTCCGGAGTCCGCCCGGTGCCGTAGTAGTCGCCGCCCTGCCAATTCGGGTCGGCCTTGATGGCGGCGACCTGACTGCTCTGGGTGCCGATCTGATCGGCGGTGGCGCGAGCGCCGACGGCCAGGACCAGTGCGGCGCCGACCGTCTCGGGGTGGCCGACGATCCACTCCAGCGCGCGGGCGCCGCCCATGGACCCGCCGACGACGGCCGCGACCCGCGTGACGCCCAGCGCCGCGAGCGCGGCCAGATCGGCGGTCACCTGGTCTCGCACCGTGATGGCCGGAAAGCGGGAGCCGTACGGCTTGCCGTCCGGCGCAGGCGAACTCGGGCCGGTGGAGCCGCGGCAACCCCCCAGCACGTTGGTCGCGATGGCGCACCACCGGTCGGTGTCGATGGGCGCTCCCGGGCCCGCCACGCCGTCCCACCAGCCGGGGCTGGGATGGTCGGGGCCTGCGGGTCCCGTGACGTGTGAGTCGCCGGTCAGGGCGTGCAGCACCATCACGACGTTGTCGCGCTCGGGCGACAGCTCGCCCCAGCGCTGCACCGCGATGGCGACGTCGTCGAGCACCGCGCCGCTCTCCAGCGTCAGCGCGCCGACGTCGACGATGCCGATCTCGCCCTCGGCGGGTAGCTCGGTCGTACGGGTGGGCGGCGTGACGTTGGGCGGCGTGACGTTGGGCAAGGTGTCGAACGCCGTCACGCCGATGCCACCGTTCGGTCGTCGCCGACGGCCTTGGCGGCGGCGAAGCCCAACTCGAGGTCGGCCAGGATGTCGTCGATGCCCTCGATGCCGACGGCCAACCGCACCAAACCCGGTGTGACGCCGGAGGCCAACTGCTCCTCCGGTGACAGCTGCTGGTGCGTGGTCGAGGCGGGATGGATCACCAGCGACCGCACGTCGCCGATGTTCGCGACGTGGCTGTGCAGCTCGAGCGCGTCGACGAACGCCTTGCCCGCGGTGATGCCGCCGCGCAGCTCGAACGCCAGCACGGCGCCGGTACCCTTGGGCGCCAACGTCTTCGCACGCTCGTGCCAGGGGGAGCTGGGCAGCCCGGCGTAGTTCACCGACAGCACGTCGGGATGGCCTTCGAGGTACTCGGCGACGCGCTGGGCGTTGCTCACGTGGCGCTCGACGCGCAGGCTCAGCGTCTCGAGGCCCTGGGCGACGAGGAAGGCGTTGAACGGTGCGGCCGCCGAGCCGAGGTCGCGCAGCAGTTGCACCCGAGCCTTCAACGCGTAGGCGGGTGCGCCGAGCTCGGCGAACACGACGCCGTGGTAGCTGGGATCCGGCTCGGTGAAGCCGGGGTGGCGGCCCTGGGTCCAGTCGAACGTGCCGCCGTCGACGATGACGCCCGCGATGGCCGAACCGTGTCCCCCCAGGTACTTCGTCGCGGAGTGCACGACGATGTCGGCGCCGTGCGCGATGGGCTGGATCAGGTAGGGGGTGGCGATGGTGTTGTCGACGATCAGCGGCACGCCGTGGTCGTGCGCGACGCCGGCGACGCCCGGGATGTCGAGCACGTCGATTTGGGGGTTGGAGATGGACTCGCCGTAGAACGCCTTGGTGTTGGGGCGTACGGCCGCCCGCCACGAGTCGAGGTCGTCGGGGTCCTCGACGAAGCTGGTCTCGATGCCGAGTTTGGGCAGCGTGTAGTGGAACAGGTTGTACGTGCCGCCGTAAAGCCGTGGGCTGGAGACGATGTGGTCGCCGGCCGACGCCAGGTTGAGGATCGCGAAGGTCTCGGCGGCCTGGCCCGACGACAGGAACAGTCCCGCGACGCCGCCCTCGAGCGCGGCGATGCGTTGCTCGACCACGTCGGTGGTGGGGTTCATGATCCGCGTGTAGATGTTGCCCGGCTCGGCCAGGCCGAACAGTGCCGCCGCGTGGTCGGTGCTGTCGAACGTGTACGAGGTGGTCTGGTAGATGGGCAGTGCCCGGGCGTTCGTGGCGACGTCCGGGGTTTGCCCGGCGTGTACCTGCTTGGTCTCGAACGACCAACGCGCCGACCGGTCCTCGGGGGTGCCGTCAGCGGCGTCGGACGGAGAGGTGCTGGGTGTGGACATGATGGGTGCCTCCGGGTTCCCTGGTCTCTCGGGGCCCGTGCCGGACCCGCGCTTGCCGCGTAGTCGCCTGCCGACTACTCAACCTGGTCGTCTCCCGGGGCACCCCACCGCGGTTGGAGGGTTGCCGGCCAGCAAGCCGGGGCTTGACGCTGGCACTCATGACCACCTCGGAGCCTAGCTCACCGGCGGCGTGGCGTGCCAGCGGGTTCGCCCGCCGGACGGGCCCGGGGGGACCCGCCTCCCCGGACCGCGCTTACGCGTAGGTTCGTACTCGACTGTGCAGTTCGAAAAACCGTGACGCCGGGAGAGTGACCATGGGAGCAGAGAAGCCGACCATCATCTACACGCTGACCGACGAGGCGCCGCTGCTTGCGACGTACGCCTTCCTGCCAGTGGTCCGCACGTTCGCGGAGGCGGCCGGCATCGAGGTCGAGACCAGCGACATCTCCGTCGCCGCCCGCATCTTGGCGGAGTTCAACGACCTCCTTCCCGAGGACCAGCGGGTGCCGGACAACCTCGGGCACCTCGGTGAGCTGACGCAGCGGCCCGAGACGAACATCATCAAGCTGCCGAACATCAGCGCCTCGGTGCCGCAGCTGCTGGCCGCCATCAAGGAACTCCGGCAGAAGGGCTACGACCTGCCCGACTACCCGGGCGACCCGAAGACCGACGACGAGCGCTCGATCAAGGAGCGCTACTCCAAGGTCCTCGGCAGCGCCGTGAACCCGGTGCTGCGCGAGGGCAATTCGGACCGTCGCGCTCCCAAGGCGGTCAAGGAGTACGCCCGCAAGCACCCGCACAGCATGGGGGAGTGGTCCCAGGCGTCGCGCACGCACGTCGCGACCATGAAGCACGGTGACTTCTATCACGGTGAGAAGTCGATGACGCTGGACGAGGCGCGCACCGTCAAGATGGTGCTGGAGACCAAGAGCGGCGACACCCTGGTGCTCAAGCCCGAGGTGAAGCTCGACGCCGGCGACGTCATCGACAGCATGTTCATGAGCAAGAAGGCGCTCTGCGAGTTCTTCGAAGCCGAGATCGAGGACGCCTACAAGACCGGCGTGATGTTCTCGCTGCACGTCAAGGCCACGATGATGAAGGTCAGCCACCCCATCGTGTTCGGCCATGCGGTCAAGGTGTTCTACAAGGACGCGTTCGCCAAGCACCAGAAGCTCTTCGACGAGCTGGGCGTCAACGTCAACAACGGGCTGTCCGACCTGTACTCCAAGATCGAGTCGTTGCCCGCCTCGCAGCGCGAGGAGATCGTGCGTGACCTGCACGCGTGTCACGAGCACCGGCCCGAGCTGGCGATGGTGGACTCCGCCCGCGGCATCAGCAATTTCCACTCGCCCAGCGACGTCATCGTCGACGCCTCGATGCCCGCGATGATCCGCGCCGGCGGCAAGATGTACGGCGCCGACGGGCGACTCAAGGACACCAAGGCCGTCAACCCCGAGTCGACGTTCTCGCGGATCTATCAGGAGATCGTCAACTTCTGCAAGACGCACGGCCAGTTCGATCCGCGGACCATGGGCACGGTGCCCAACGTCGGTCTGATGGCGCAGAAGGCCGAGGAGTACGGCAGCCACGACAAGACGTTCGAGATCCCCGAGGACGGCGTCGCCAACATCGTGGACGTCGACACCGGTGAGGTGTTGCTCTCGCAGAACGTCGAGGAGGGCGACATCTGGCGCATGCCGATCGTCAAGGACGCGCCCATCCAGGACTGGGTGAAGCTCGCCGTCACCCGGACGCGGTTGTCGGGGATGCCGGTGGTCTTCTGGCTGGACCAGGAGCGCCCGCACGAGGCCGAGCTGCGCAAGAAGGTGGCCAAGTACCTGCCCGACCACGACACCGAGGGCCTCGACATCCAGGTGATGTCGCAGGAGCGGGCCATGCGCCACACCATCGAGCGGGCCATGCGCGGCCAGGACACCATCGCCGCCACCGGCAACATCCTGCGCGACTACCTCACCGACCTGTTCCCGATCCTGGAGCTGGGCACCAGCGCCAAGATGCTCTCCATCGTGCCGCTGATGGCCGGCGGCGGCCTGTACGAGACGGGTGCCGGCGGCTCGGCGCCCAAGCACGTCAGCCAGTTGCTGGAGGAGAACCACCTGCGCTGGGACTCGCTCGGTGAGTTCCTCGCGCTCGGTGCCAGCCTCGACGACCTGGGCAACAAGACGGGCAACCAGCGCGCCAAGCTGCTGGCCACCACGCTCGACACCGCGACCGGCCGGCTGCTCGACGAGAACAAGAGCCCGTCGCGCAAGGCCGGTGAGCTGGACAACCGCGGCAGCCAGTTCTACCTGGCCATGTACTGGGCGCAGGCGCTGGCCGATCAGAGCGAGGACAAGGAGCTGGCCGACCACTTCGCGGCGCTGGCCAAGACGCTCGCCGAGAACGAAGAGGCCATCGTCAGCGAGCTGAACGAGGTGCAGGGCCGCAACGCCGACATCGGCGGCTACTACTACCCGGACCCGGAGAAGACCGCCGCGGTCATGCGCCCCAGCAAGACCTTCAACGAGGCGCTGGACGCCGCCCAGGCCTAGCCGTTCGGGCTGGCCGGGCCGTTCGTGCGGCTCACGCGCTCGGGGCCGCCCGGTCCGGTTCGGTGTGCTGGTCGACGAAGTCGGCGATCAGCTCCGCGACCCGGCCGGGCGCCTCCAGCATGGGGATGTGACCCAAGCCCGGTAGCCGGGTGACCTTCGTGGTGGACGGTAGGTGCGTCAGGAAGTACCGGTTGCCGCGAGGGCTGGGGAACACGCGGTCCTTCTCGCACAGCACCAGGTGGGTCGGGGCGGCGACGTTCGCCAGCTCCAGCAGCCCGGGCAGACGCAGCGTCTTGACCAGGAGGGCGAAGTAGGCCCGGCAGTGCGTCGCGTCCTCGATCAGCTCGACGAGGTCGGGGTGGCTCGGCCCGTCGGCGGGGCCGCTCACCGGCAACGTCGCGAGGCGCCGCACACCGGGAAGGTCGAGGATGCGCGGGCCGATCAGCCGCGCCGCGAGCAGGGCGGGCCCGCCGAGCAGGAACTTGAGCACCGTCTCGTACTTGGTGGCGGCGTGCTGCGGCCAGCCCCCCGCGGGGGCGATGCCGGTCAGCGTGCGGGCGCGGCCGCGGCGTTCCAGTTCGAACGCCGCCCAGCCGCCGAGGGAGTTGCCGACGACGTGCGCCGTGCCCCAGCCCAGTGCGTCCATCCGGCGTTCGACGTCGTCGACCAGGGCCGCGGTGTCCAGGAACCAGGTGCCGGCGGGCGGGCCGCCGTGGTGGCCGAGCATCGTGGGGGCGAACACCTCGTAGCGGCCCTCGTGGGGGCCGGGCCCGGCGAGCTGCTGGGCGACCGTCCGCCACACGTTCTGCGAGCACAGGAACGGATGCAGCAGCAGGACCGGTTCGCCGGACCCGAGGTGGATGGGAGCGCGTTCGGGCATGCGGCGACCCTAAGGTGATACCGCCGGTACCGCAAGGGTGCGGGACGGGGCGCGCGTTGCCGTCCCGGTCGGGGGGGGCTCCCCAGCAGGCACTGCATCGGTGGTTCGGGCGTCTCGAGGCGGTCGACCAGCGGTCGATTAGGGTCTGACGCTGATGACGATCGTGACCACCATCAACGTCAACGGGATCCGCGCCGCCGTCAAGGAGCGCTCCGCCGAGAACCTGGGCCTGCTTCCCTGGCTGAAGACGACGCCGGCCGACGTCGTGTGCCTGCAGGAGACCCGCGCCGACGACGACCAGCTGGCCCAGGCGTTGGCCCCCGCGCTCGGCGACGGCTGGCACCTGGCGTCGGCCGATCCACATCTGAAGGGCCGCAACGGCGTCGCCGTGCTGAGCCGCGCCCCCATCACCCGCGTGCAGGTCGGGCTGAACGAGGACGAATTCGCCTCGCACGGACGCTATCTCGAGGTCGACGTCGACGATCTGACCGTGGCCAGCATCTACGTGCCGACGGGTGAGGCCGAGACCGAACGCCAGCGCGAGAAGGAACGCTTCCTGGCGGCCGTCGGCGCCCACATGCGGTATCTCGGCAGCACGGGCCGCGACGCCGTGGTGTGCGGCGACTGGAACATCGGCCACACCGAACTGGACATCAAGGCGTGGAAGGCCAACCGCAAGAAGGCCGGCTTCCTGCCGAGCGAACGGCAGTGGGTGACCGACGTGCTGGCCACCGGATGGGTCGACGTGGTGCGCGCGCTGCATCCCGAGGTGCCGGGGCCCTACAGCTGGTGGTCGTGGCGCGGCAAGGCGTTCGACAACGACGCGGGCTGGCGCATCGACTATCAGCTGGCCACGACGTCCCTGGCCGCGAGCGCCACCGCGGCGCGCGTCGAGCGTGCCGCGGCCTACGCCCTGCGCTGGTCCGATCACGCGCCCGTCACCGTCGAATACGGTTTGCCCGCCGTGACATGATCGACGCATCATGAGCGAGCCCACCACGACCCGTCCCGTCGTCTTCTCCGGCGCGCAGCCCACCTCGGATTCCCTGCACCTGGGCAACGCGCTGGGCGCCGTCAAGCAGTGGGTGGCGCTGCAGCACGACTACGAGGCCTTCTTCTGCGTCGTCGACCTGCACGCCATCACGGTGGCGCAGGATCCGGAAACGCTGCGCCGCCGCACCCTGGTGACCGCCGCGCAGTACCTCGCCCTGGGCGTGGACCCGTCGAAGGCCACCGTGCTGGTGCAGAGTCACGTTCCCGCTCATGCCGAATTGGCTTGGGTGCTGGGGTGTTTCACCGGCTTCGGACAGGCGTCGCGGATGACGCAGTTCAAGGACAAGTCGCAGAAGCAGGGTGCCGACGCGACCACCGTGGGGCTGTTCACCTATCCCGTGCTGATGGCGGCCGACGTCCTGCTCTACGACACCAACCTGGTGCCGGTGGGGGAGGACCAGCGCCAGCACCTGGAGCTGGCCCGCGACGTGGCCCAGCGCATCAACGCCCGCTTCCCCGGCACGTTCGTGGTGCCCGAGGCGATGATCCCCAAGGCCTCGGCCAAGATCTACGACCTGCAGGATCCGACGGCGAAGATGAGCAAGTCGGCCGACACCGACGCCGGGCTGATCAGCCTGCTCGACGACCCCAAGAAGACCGCCAAGAAGATCCGGTCTGCCGTGACCGACAGCGAGCGGGAGATCCGGTTCGACCGCGAGGCGAAGCCCGGCGTGTCCAACCTGCTGACCATCCAGGCCGCCGTCACGGGCGCCGACGTCGAGGCGCTCGTCGCCGGGTACGAGGGCCGTGGCTACGGGGACCTGAAGTCCGACACCGCCGACGCCGTCGTCGAGTTCGTGACGCCCATCAAGGCTCGGGTCGACGAGCTGCTGGCCGACCCGGCCGAGCTGGAGGCGGTGCTGGCGGCGGGGGCCGACCGCGCCAACGAGCTGACTGCCGCGACGCTGAACCGGGTATACGACCGCATGGGATTCCTGCCGCGCCCCGGCCGGCGGTAGCCGAGCGCGACGCCACGATCGACGAGGGGGCCCGCATGACCGAACCGGACGCACCGGGCCTGCTCGAGCGGCTCCGGGCTCGCTACGGCTGGCTGGACCGCACTCTGCGCGCGCAGCAGCGCTACACCGAGTGCAAGGGCGACTTCTTTGCGGCCGGCATCACCTACTTCACGGTGTTCGCGCTGTTCCCGCTGATCATGGTGACGTTCGCCGCCGCCGGGTTCGTGCTGGCCAACGATGCGGCGATGCTGGCGCAGGTCGAGGACCGCATCAGGGCAGCGGTGAGCGGCGACGTCAGCGACCAGCTGATCAAGCTGATGGATTCCGCGATCGAGTCGCGGACGTCCGTCGGCATCATCGGCCTGGCCACGGCCGCGTGGGCCGGGCTGGGCTGGATGGCAAACCTGCGCGAGGCGCTGTCGGAGATGTGGCTGCAGCGCCGCCAGCCGGTGAGCTTCGTGCGCACCAAGCTCTCGGACCTGCTGGCGCTGGTGTCCACGTTCGTCGCGCTGCTCGTCACGATCGCGCTGACCGCGGTCGGGAGTTCCGGAGTGCTGCGCAAGATACTGGAACTCCTGCGGCTGCAGAACGTTCCGGGTGCCGGGGTGGCGCTGTTCCTGGCCTCGCTGGTGCTGTCGCTGGTGGTGTCGTGGCTGCTGTTCACCTGGATCATCGCCCGGTTGCCGCGCGAGTCGGTGAGCTTCCGCAGCTCGGTGCGGGCCGGGTTGCTCGCCGCCATCGGGTTCGAGATCTTCAAGCAGGTCGCGTCGATCTATCTGCAGTCGGTGGTCACCGGCCCGGCGGGGGCGACGTTCGGGCCGGTGCTGGGTCTCATGGTGTTCGCCTACGTGACGTCGCGGTTGATCCTGTTCGCGACGGCGTTCGCGGCCACCTCCGCCGAGAATCTCGCCGCCGCCCCGGTCGATCCGCCGGACCCGGCCGAGATCACCACGCGGCTGCAGGTGCGGGAGGGGCTCGGCCCCGGCAGTGCCGTCGCGGCGGTGGCCGTGGGTGCGCTTGGCGCCCTTGGGCTCTCGCAGCTGACCCGGCGGCGTTAACGCATCGAGCGGCGGTTCATCGATCGCGCACCCATGATGAGGCCGAACACGATCAGCGAGCCGATGACGCCCACCCCGACGCGGACCGGGGTGGCGTCCTCGGGCGGTAGCACCGACGTGAGGTCGCGGGCGGCGTCCAACGTCGAGACGGCGGTCGGATCCTTGGGCAGCAGCGACGGGTCGGGGTCGATGAGCGACCCGATCTTGGTCCCCGGCGGCGTCGCGAACCCGTAGTCGAGCAACCGCGCGGCCTGCTCCCACGGTGCGATGGGCTGTCGGGTGCCGCGCAGCAGCACGGCCACCAGCCTGCGGCCGTCGCGGTTGGCGGCGCCGACGAAGGTCTGCCCGGCGTCGTCGGTGTAGCCGGTCTTGCCGCCCATGGCCCCGGGATAGTTGGCCAGCAGCTTGTTGTCGTTCTCGAGTTCGTACTCGGGCAGCTGGTAGGTCTGGGTGGCGACGATGTCGCTGAACACCTTGTTCTGCCACGCGTAGCGGTAGAACAGGCCGATGTCGTAGGCCGACGTGCTCATGCCGGGTCCGTCCAGGCCGGACGGCGTCGCGGCGCGCGTGTCCCGTCCGCCGAGCTTGCCCGCCAGCTCGTTGATCTTGCGCAGTGCGGTGTCCATGCCGCCCAACTGACCGCTGAGGGCATGCGCGGCGTCGTTGCCCGAGTGCATGAGCAGGCCGTGGAGCAGGTCGTTGACGGTGTAGACGCTGCCGTCCTTGACGCCGATCTTGGTGCCTTCGGCGGCGGCGTCGTCCGGGGTGCCGACGACCTGCTTGTTGAGTGGGAGATCTCGGAGCGACTGCATGGCGACGAGCACCTTGATGATGCTGGCGGGCCGATGCCTGCCGTGCGGATCGCGGGCGGCGATGATGTCGCCGCTGTCGAGGTCGGCCACCAGCCAGGCCTCGGCGGAGACGTCCTGGGGGACGGGCGGCGCGCCGGGCGCGGTGATGACGCCGCAGCCCGACAGCGCGTCACCGCCCAGCGGGGAGGCGGGCACCGGCAGGGGCTCGGGTGCCGGGCCTGCCGTGGGGACCTCGGAGTCGTCGACGGCGGGCGGCGTGGCCACCTTGTACGGGCACGGGTCGTCGGCGCGTGCGACGGGTGCGCCGACGATGGCCGGTGCGACCGCGAACACGGCGGCGACGGCCACCGCGGCGAGGCGGCGGGGGATGACCATTCTCCGCAGGTTAGGAGACGGCTGCGCTCGCGTGTGGTTGCCACGCTGTGACCGGTGTGATCAATGTGTCTGGTGAGGTTGCCGGGCGCTCGGGGCCAGGTCTAGAGGGCGCAGTACGCGAGTGCCGGGAATTGGATCGTCGACATCCACAGTCGACCGTCGGTCTCGACCACGCCGGTGACGCCCCCGAAGTGGGGGTGGGTCGTGTGCACGCCGTCGACGACGTCGCCGCTGCCGGGATCGAAGGCCTCCACCCACACCTCGGGGTCGATCTTGGGCTGCACCCGCGACGGCAACCGCCACAGGAGGCGGCGGATCCACGGCGCCCTCGGCATCAGCGCCTCGGCGCTGCGGTTGGCCGGGGTGACCAGCGCCGTCCAGATGCGGCCGTCGGATCCCGTCGAGATGTTGTCCGGCATCCCGGGCAGGTGCTCGACGAGCGGGGTCACGGTGCCCTCGCGGTCGCCGCCGAGCCAGTACGTGGACAACCTGCGGGCCAGCGTCTCGGCGAACACCAGCGCGGACCCGTCCGCGGTGACCGTCACGCCGTTGGCGAAGTACAGCCCGTCGACCAGGGTCGTCACGGTGCCGTCTGGCGCCAGTCGATGAAGCGCGCCCGTCCCGCGGCCCTCGAGGATGGCGCCGAGGAAGTGCTCGAAGTGGAAGTCGCTGGTCGACTCGGTGAAGTAGATCGTGCCGTCCGCCGTCTCGGTCACGTTGGAGCAGAACCGCAGCGGACGGCTGCGCGGCGGCGAGCCCGCGGAGCGCCCGGTGCCCGCGTCGATGGCGGTGACCAGGACGTCGAGCCGACCGGTTGCCGGGTCGAGCGCGAGCAGTCCGCGGTGGCTGTCGCAGATCAGCACGCGGCCGTCGCGCGCGACGTGCATGCCGAGCGGGCGGCCACCCGTGTGGGCGACGACGACGGGGTCGGAACCGTCGGGTGCGCAACGCACGATGCGCCCGTCCACGAGACCCGTCCACAACCGGCCGTCGGCGTCGGTGACCACGTCCTCGGGCCCGTCGCCGCCGATCGGCACCACGGTGAGCGGCCGAGGCGGGTGGGCCGGCAGCTCGGCGATCGGTGGGGGCTGCCACCGCACGGGGTGGATGGGCGGTTTGCGTCGGGAGGTGCCCACGGGTCAGGACGCGTCGGGGTTATCGGGGGCCCGGCCGACCATCATCGGGTGCCCCAATTGTATTGCTGCTTGACGAGTTTCAAGTAGACCAGGGTCTCGGTGGAGATCACGCCGGGGACGGCGCGGATCTTGGTGTTGAGCAGGTCGAGGAGGTCGCCGTCGTCTTCGCAGACGACCTCGACGATGGCGTCGAACGAGCCCGCGGTGAGCACGACGTAGTCGACGGATTCGATCGCGGCGAGTTGTTCGGCGACCTTGGTGGTGTCGCCGGTGCAGCGGATGCCGATCATGGCTTGGCGGGCGAAGCCGAGTTGCATGGGGTCGGTGACGGCGACGATCTGCATGACCCCCGCGTCGACCATGCGCTGGACGCGTTGGCGGACGGCGGCCTCGGACAGGCCGACGGCCTTGCCGATGCCGGCGTAGGACCGCCTGCCGTCCTGCTGCAGTTTCTCGACGATCGCCTTCGACAGCTCGTCGAGCTGGTAGGCCGCGCCGGGGCGGGAGTGGTTGATGCGCAGCGAGACGGCCTGCGCCCCGGGCTGGGCGTCAGGGGAGGGCATGGGAGAGATTGTGCACGGAATCCGTCATCGCGGGCAACCAATCCGACGAAATCAAGCGTGCACGATGTGCTGTGCGCCCGAATGCGTTGCATCACGGTAGCCGAGGTGCACCGTCACGCGATAGCGTGAGCCCATGGCACAGACGGTGGCGAGCAGTTTCATCGACGGTAGCGCGGTCACGACCGGCGGACCTCGGTTCACGGTGGTCAACCCCGCCGACGGTACCGCGACGGCCGAATATTCGCTTGCCACGACCGCCGACGTGGACGCCGCGGTGTCCTCGGCCCGCGCCGCGCTGTCCGGGTGGTCGACGGCCACGCCGGTGGAGCGGTCGACGGTGCTGGCCAAGCTGGCGTCGCTGGCGGCCGCCGCGGCCGACGACCTGGTGGCCGAGGAGGTCTCCCAGACCGGCAAGCCGGTCCGCCTGGCCACGGAGTTCGACGTCCCGGGCAGCATCGACAACATCGACTTCTTCGCCGGCGCCGCCCGTCACCTGGAGGGCAAGGCGACCGCCGAGTACTCGGCCGACCACACCTCCAGCATCCGCCGCGAGGCCATCGGCGTGGTCGCGACCATCACCCCGTGGAACTATCCGCTGCAGATGGCGGTCTGGAAGGTGTTGCCCGCCTTGGCCGCCGGCTGCTCGGTGGTGATCAAGCCCGCCGAGATCACGCCCCTGACCACGCTCACCCTTGCCCGGTTGGCCACCGAGGCCGGACTGCCCGACGGTGTCCTGAACGTCGTCACCGGGGCCGGTCACGACGTGGGCACCGCGCTGGCCGGGCACGCGGGCGTGGATCTGGTGACGTTCACCGGGTCGACCCCGGTGGGTCGCAAGGTGATGGCGGCCGCCGCCACGCACGGTCACCGCACGCAACTCGAACTGGGCGGCAAGGCGCCGTTCGTGGTGTTCGACGACGCCGACCTGGACGCGGCGATCCAGGGTGCGGTGGCCGCGTCGCTGATCAACACCGGGCAGGACTGCACGGCGGCCACGCGCGCCATCGTCGCCGAGGCGCTCTACGACGACTTCGTGGCGGGCGTCGGCGAACTCATGGCCAAGGTGGTGGTGGGTGACCCGCACGACCCGGACACCGATCTGGGGCCGCTGATCTCGACGGCGCACCGCGACAAGGTCGCAGGCATGGTCTCGCGGGCCCCCGCCGAGGGTGGCCGCATCGTCACCGGCGGCACCATCCCCGATCTCCCGGGATCCTTCTACGCCCCGACCCTCATCGCCGACGTCGACGAGCGGTCGGAGGTGTACCGCGACGAGATCTTCGGCCCGGTGCTGACGGTGCGCGCGTTCAGCGACGACGACGACGCGCTGCGCCAGGCCAACGACACGGCCTACGGGCTGGCCGCCTCGGCGTGGACGCGTGACGTGTACCGCGCCCAGCGGGCGTCACGCGAGATTCACGCCGGCTGCGTGTGGATCAACGACCACATCCCGATCATCAGCGAGATGCCGCACGGCGGTGTCGGCGCGTCCGGTTTCGGCAAGGACATGAGCGACTACTCGTTCGAGGAATACCTGACCATCAAGCACGTGATGAGTGACATCACGGCGGCACCCGAAAAGGATTGGCACCGGATCATCTTCACGAAGCGATGACCCCCTCCTCCTCCTGCACCGTGATCGGCGCCGGCGCGTGGGGATTGCCCGCCGCCGCCGAACTCGCCCGCCGGGGCCACCGCGTCACGCTGGTCGACCGTCACGGCGTGCTGAATCCCCTGTCGTCGTCGCTGGGTCCGACCCGGCTGTGGCGCCTGGCGGATCCGGACCCGGCGCGGGTGCGCCTGGCCATCCGCGGCCTGGCGTCGATGGAGCGGCTGAGCGCCCTGACCGGCGCGACCGTGCACCTCACGCGCGGGCTGCTGTGGCGCGACGACGTGTCGCTGCCGCAACTGGTGTCGACGCTGCGCGAAGCGGGGGTCGAGCACGTGGAGGTGAAGGCCGCCGACGTGGCGCGGTTCTTCCCCGGGCTGCGGCCGGACGGCCGTGACGCCGTGTGGCAGCCGACGGCGGGCGTGGTGCTGGCGGCGGATTCACTGCGCGCGCAACTGCGTTCGTTCACCGACGCCGGTGGTGCCCTGGAGGTGGGGCGCGCGGTGACCGCGGTGGCGGCGACGCCGAGCGGGGTGGCCGTGACGTTGGACGACGGGGCGACGCTGCGGTCCGACACGGCGGTCGTGGCGGCGGGTCCCGGCGCGGGGCCGCTGCTGGCGACCCTGGGCGTTCACCTGCCCCTGCACCCGTATCTGGAGCAGGTGGTGCACTTCGGCGATCCCACGAATTCGGCTGTCACCGACGGGCTTCCCGGGCTGTTCGACGGACCGACGGCGGAGCGGCCCGGCATCTATGCCATGCCCTCACCGGGTGTCGGCTACAAGGTGGGGCTCGACGTCCCGGTGCGCGACCATTCCGACGACGATCGCGACCGCACCCCGGACCCGCAGCGCACCGCGGTGCTCGCCGAGCGGGTGGCCACGGATCTGACGGCGGTTCCCCCGACGGTGCTCGACGCCCAGATCTGCTGCTGGACCGACTCTCCCGACGGGCGCTTCGTGATCGACCGGCTGCCCGGCGGCATCGTGATCGCGTGCGGCGACTCCGGGGAGGGCTTCAAGTTCTCGGCGTTGATGGGGGAGTTGCTCGCCGATCTGGTGGAGGACCGTCCGGCCGACGCCGACGTGGCGGCGCTGTCCCTGGCGAGGTTCGCCGACGGGACGCCGGCGCGCACCGGCCCCCACGCGTTGGGCCGGCACTAGACCGACCGCGCGCCCCAATCGTATTGCTGCTTCACCAGTTTGAGGTACATCAGGGTCTCGGTGTGCGTGACGCCGGGGACGGCGCGGATCTTGGTGTTGAGCAGGTCGAGGAGGTCGCCGTCGTCTTCGCAGACGACCTCGACGATGGCGTCGAACGTCCCCGCGGTGAGCACGACGTAGTCGACGGCTTCGATGGCGGCGAGTTGTTCGGCGACCTTGGTGGTGTCGCCGGTGCAGCGGATGCCGATCATGGCTTGGCGGGCGAAGCCGAGTTGCATGGGGTCGGTGACGGCGACGATCTGCATGACCCCCGCGTCGACCATGCGCTGGACGCGTTGGCGGACGGCGGCTTCGGACAGGCCGACGGCCTTGCCGATGCCGGCGTAGGACCGCCTGCCGTCCTGCTGCAGGGTGCGCACGATGGCATCGGACGTCGCGTCGAACTCGATGCGCCCCGAGGCGGGGTCGGCTGGGGGTCCGCCGTGGCGATGGCGTCCGGCGAAGCTGCGCATCGTCTCATCGTGCCCCATGCGCAGGTCTCGAGCAATGAAAAACGCCGGTGAGGCAAAGCCTCACCGGCGTTTTGGGGCATCGTGCGCGTCAGGCGATGCGAATCAGCTTCTTGTTGACGAACTCGTCGATGCCGAAGCGGCCGAGTTCACGGCCGAAGCCCGAACGCTTCACGCCGCCGAAGGGTAGCTCCGCGCCCTCGGCGCCGACGGCGTTGACGAACACCATGCCGGCCTCGATCTTGTCCGCGACGCGCTTGGCCTGCTCGGCGTCGGTGGTGTAGACGTAGCTGCCCAGACCGAACGGGGTGTCGTTGGCCAGTTCGACCGCGGCGTCCTCGTCGGCGACCTTGTAGACCGAGGCGACCGGGCCGAACAACTCCTCGCGGAAGTCCGTGCTCAAGCCGGTGAGTACGCCGGGCGGGAAGTAGGCGCCCTTGCGCTCGCCGTCGGTGGTCAGCGTCGCGCCGCTGTCGACGGCGCGCTGCACCTGCTCCTCGAGGCGCTCGGCCGCGGGCACCGACGACAGCGGGGCCAGGCCGTCGGCCTTGGCGAGCACCTTCTTGGTGAACTTGTCCAGGAACTCGTCGTAGACGCTCTCGGCGACGATGATCCGCTTGGCGGCGTTGCAGGCCTGGCCGGTGTTCTCGAAGCGGCCGTCGACCGCGGCGTCGACCGTGGCGTCCAGGTCGTCGGTGGACAGCACGATGAACGGGTCCGAGCCGCCGAGTTCGAGGACGACCTTCTTGAGGTTGCGTCCGGCGATCTCGGCGACGGCGGCGCCGGCACGCTCGGAGCCGGTCAGCGAGACGCCTTGGATGCGGGGATCGGCGATGGCCTCGGCGATCTGCTCGTTGGTGGCGTAGACGTTGACGTAGGCGCCCTCGGGGAAACCGGCGTCGAGGAAGATCTGCTGCAGCGCCGCGGCCGACTCCGGGCACTGCGGCGCGTGCTTGAGCACGATCGTGTTGCCGGTGACCAGGTTCGGGCCGGCGAAGCGGGCCACCTGGTAGTAGGGGTAGTTCCACGGCATGATGCCCAGCAGTACGCCCACCGAACTGCGGCGGACGAGCGCGGACCCCTCACCCTCGAGCAGCGTGATGGGCTCGTCGGCGAGGAACTTCTCGGCGTTGTCGGCGTAGTACTGGTAGATCGCGGCGGAGAACTCCACCTCGCCCACCGACTGGTCCAGCGGCTTGCCCATCTCGCGCTGGATGATGCGCGCCAGCTCGTCCTTGCGCTCCTCGTGGAGCTGGGCGACCTTCGAGATCAGCGCCGCCCGGTCGGCGACCGTCGAGTTCTTCGACCATTCGCGGTGTGCCTTGGCGGCAGAGGCGATGGCCGCCTCGATGTCGGCGTCGGTGGCGGTCGGGTACTCCTTGACCAATTCACCCGTCGACGGATCGACCACCGCGTACATGGACGTGCTCATGTTTGACCGCTCCTTATGCCGGGCGACGACCGCCCGGGTTGGGTTGTGACTTCTCCCCTCGATCCTTGCGAAATCGGTCACAGTCCGCAACGGTGACGACGAATCCCGCGCATTTCGGCGCGTCTTTACCGATCGATCCGCAGCGTGCGGCGGTCGTGTGACACGGATCACGTGACGGCAACGATGTGACGTACGTCTTGCCGGATGCGCTGCGGCGAACTATGGTTCAGGCTGGAGCGAACAAATTGTTCGCCGCAACGCACATGGCATGGCATCGACCGTTTTCGCACGAGTGAACGGACAACTCAATATGACTGCGACGGGTCCGGCAGACGAACTGCCCACGACCGCCAGCGGCGACGCGGCCGTGGGGGAGCGCATCCGCCAGTTCCGGCGGGCACGCCAGCTCACGCTGCGTGAACTGGCCGATCGGGCCGGCATCTCGGCGGGGTTCCTCAGCGAGGTGGAACGCGGGCACGTCAACGCCAGCATCAGCACGCTGCGTCGGGTGTCCGACGAACTGGGTGTCACCTTGCCCGATCTGTTCACCGACGACGAGGTCGCCGACGTCCGCATCCTGCGGAAGGTGGCACGTCCGGTGATCGAGGTGTCGGAGCTCAGCTCGAAGTACCTGCTGTCGCAGAAGCCGCTGCGCAATCTCGAGGTGTACGTCGCCGAGTTCGCGCCCGGCGCGAGCGCAGGCGAACCGTACGTCCATGGCGACGCCCAGGAACTCCTGATCGTCACCGCGGGCAGCGCGACGCTGGAACTCGGCGGCCAGACCTACGTGCTGGACGCCGGCGACAGCGCCGAGTACCGCACGTCGATCCCGCACTCCGTCCACAACCGGAGCGACGCGTTCGTCGAGCTGCTCTGGATCATCAGTCCCCCAACCCACTGAAGACGTCCCCACCCAAAGGAGATCCGCATGGCCACACCATCATTCGCGCGTCGACTGCCCGCCGTGCTCGTCGCCGGCATGCTGGTCACCGCAGCCTGCTCCAGTGGGCCCGCCCCCGGCGCCGACGTCGACCTGGGCAGCGGCCCGCCGCAGGCAGGCACCGTCAAGAAGGACGCGCTCAAGGGCGTGACCCTGACCTTCGTCTCCTACGGCGGCATCTTCCAGGACGGTCAGACCGAGGCGGCCATCGATCCGTTCGCCAAGGAGTCCGGCGCCCGGGTGCTGCAGGACGGCCCGACCGAGACCGCGAAGATCAAGACGCAGGTCGAGTCGGGCAACGTCACGTGGGACGTCGTCGACACCACCAACGTCGTCAGCGCCCAGCACTGCGGTGAGCTGTTCCTCCCCATCGACACCAGCATCGTCGACGTCAGCAAGATCCCCCCGGGCGCCAAGACCGACGACTGCTCCGTGCCCGCGATGGGCTACGGGCTCATCGTCGTCTACAACACCCAGAAGTACGGAGCCAACCCGCCGAAGAGCTGGGCCGACTTCTTCGACACCGCGAAGTTCCCCGGCAAGCGCGGAATCGAAGGCATCGCAGGCGAACTCGACATGGGAGTGCTGGAAGGCGCCCTGCTGGCCGACGGCGTCGCCCCCGACAAGATGTACCCCCTCGACGCCCCGCGCGCCCTGAACAAGCTGCAGTCGATCCGCCCCGACATCGTGTTCTGGAACAGCGGTGCCCACGCCCAGCAGCTGCTGGAGGCCGGCCAGGTCGACATGGCGCTGCTGTGGAGCGGGCGCGCGTACTCCGCGGTGAAGAACGGTGCGCCGTTCGCGCCGATGTGGAACCAGTGGATGCCCGAGGCCGACACCATCACCGTGCCCAAGGGGGCGAAGAACCCCAAGGCGTCGATGGCGCTGATCAACTACTACCTGGGCGCACAGCAGCAGGCCAAGCTCTCGGAGCTGACGTCCTACAGCCCCATCAACGTCGATGCCAAGCCGCAACTCGACGACCTGGCCAAGAGCTTCCTCACCACGACGCCCGAACGTCAGCAGGATCGCTTCCCGCTCGACGTGCAGTGGTGGTCCAAGAACAACGACGCCATGAACGGCGCGTACTCGGACTGGCTTGCCAAGTAGGGGATGTCGAGCCCCATGACCGTCGTCGACGTCCTCTCCTCCGGGGCAGCGCCGCCGCGCTCGCGCACCGAGATGGCGGGAGCCAGGCGGAGGCGCCGCGGTGCCTACGCCCTGCTCACCCCGTCGATCGTGTTGGTGATCGGCGTGTTCCTGATCCCGCTCGGGGTCATGCTGTGGCGGGCGTTCACCGATCCGACGCCCGGCCTGGAGAACTTCGCCTGGTACGTCGGAGATCCCGTGCAGCGAGCGGTGCTGCTGCGCACGTTCACCACGGGGCTCGAGGTCACCGTCATCTGCCTGCTGCTCGGTTACCCGTACGCCTACGCGATGGTGGCCGCCGGGCCCAAGCTGCGGGCGCTGCTCACCATGCTGGTGCTGGTGCCGTTCTGGACCAGCCTGATGGTGCGCACGTTCGCCTGGGTGATCCTCTTGCAGGACAACGGACCCGCGCACTCGGTGCTCAGGCTGATCGGGCTCGGTGACGTCCAGCTCATCCGCACCAACCTCGGCGTGGTAATCGGTATGAGCCAGATCCTGCTGCCCTTCATGGTGCTTCCCCTCTACGCGGTGATGGCCGGGCTCGATCGACGGTTGATCATGGCGTCGTCGAGTCTGGGGGCGCGCCCGCTGACGTCGTTCCTGCGCGTCTGGGCGCCACTGACGCTGCCCGGTGTGGGAGCCGGTGCGCTGATGGTGTTCATCAGCAGCCTCGGGTTCTACGTCACGCCCGCACTGCTCGGCGCACCGGACAACGCGTTGATCAGTCAGCAGATCTACGTCCAGGTGAACAGCCTGCTGCAGTGGGGCCGGGGCGCGGCGATGGGCGTGGTGCTGTTGCTGGTGACGTTCCTGGTGCTCGCGGTGCTGCTGCTCGCGCTGCGGCGGGCGTCGCGACAGGAGAGGAAGTCGTGATGCGGCACAGCGGCACGTTCTGGCGGGCCGTGCTGCTGGTGTTCTGCGCAGCCGTCGCGGTGTGGCTGGTGGCGCCGTCGCTGATCGTGATCCCGTTGTCCTTCACCGACCGGCCGACGTTCACGTTCCCGCCGACCGGGTTCTCGACGCAGTGGTACGTCAACTTCTTCACCGATCCGTCGTGGCTGTGGTCCCTGGAGGCCAGCATCCGCGTCGGCCTGCTGGTCGCCGTCGTGGCGACGGTGTGCGGGACCGCGGCAGCGGTCGCGTTCAGTCGCACCCGGTTCTTCGGCGACCAGGGTCTGCGCGCACTGCTGTTGTCGCCCATGATCGTTCCGGTGATCGTGGTGGCGATCGGCATCTATGCGATCTACCTGCGACTCAACCTCCTCGGCACGACGCTGGGCTTCGTGGTGGCGCACAGCGTCCTCGCGCTGCCCTTCGTGATCATCCCGGTGAGCGCCAGCCTGCAGGGCTTCGATCGGCGGCTCGAGGACGCGGCGGCCAGCTGCGGGGCGAACCGGTGGACGGTGTTCCGCACGGTCACGCTGCCCCAGGTGGCACCGGGCGTGATGTCCGGTGCGCTGTTCGCGTTCGCGACGAGCTTCGACGAGGTGGTGCTGTCGCTGTTCATCCAGAGCCCCTACCTACAGACGCTGCCGGTGCGCATGTACGCGTCGGTGACCAGGGACACCGATCCCACGATCGCGGCAGCGGCCACCGTCATCCTGGCGATCACCACGGTCCTGACCATCGTCGCCAGCATCTTCACCCTCAGGAGGAGTCGTGCCAAGTAACCCCACGCCGGCAGCCGGTCAGGCGCCGCACGGTGCCGCCATCACCATGCGCGGGCTGACGAAGCGTTACGACTCCGTCGTCGCGGTGGACGGCATCGACCTCGACGCGCAGCCCGGGGAGTTCCTCACGTTGTTGGGGCCCAGTGGATCCGGCAAGACCACGACGCTGAACATGATCGCCGGGTTCGTCGACGTCACCGACGGGCAGCTGCAGATCGACGGCCAGTCGGTCGAGGATCTGCCGCCCTACAAGCGCAACATCGGCATGGTGTTCCAGCACTACGCGCTGTTCCCGCACATGACCGTCGCGGCCAACGTGGAATACCCTCTGCGGCAACGCAAGATCGACAAGGCCGGACGGACGCGCATGGTCGAGGACGCGCTGGCCATGGTCGGGTTGGAGCACCTGGGGCGGCGCAAACCCAAGGAGCTGTCCGGTGGGCAGCAGCAGCGTGTGGCGCTCGCCCGCGCCATGGTCTACCAGCCGCGGGTGCTGCTGATGGACGAACCCCTCGGCGCGCTGGACAAGAAGCTGCGCGACACCTTGCAATTGGAGATCAAGCGCATCCACGGTGAATTGGGCACCACGTTCGTCTACGTCACCCATGACCAGGACGAGGCGCTGGTGCTCTCGGACCGCATCGCCGTGTTCAACAACGCCCGCATCGAGCAGATCGGCACGCCCACCGAACTCTACGAGTTCCCCAAGAGCATCTTCGTCGCGCGGTTCCTCGGTGAATCCTCGCTGTTTTACGGCACCGTCGAGGAGGCCAACGGCGTGAACGTCGGTGGCCGCCGCATCGTCGCGACGCGAGGCGGTGCGCCGGTCGGCACCCGGGTCGCGGTCGTGGTGCGGCCCGAGCGCATCCGCATCGCGGCGACCGACGACGCGCCCAGCGCCCCCAACGCGATTCCGGGCACCGTGGTGCAGGAGATCTACCTCGGCAACGCGCGCAAGGTCGAGGTGCGCCTCGACGACGACACGATGGTCCTGGTCCGGGAGAGTGCCGACGGCATCACCGCCACCTCGCCCGGACAACGCATCTGGCTGACGTTCCAGCCCGAGAACGCGGCCATCCTCGCGGCCGACGACGCCACGTCCGGCGTGCCGGCCGCCGCCACTCGCTGACGACAGAACAGGAGCACGACATGTCACCCCTAGGGTCCGCGGCGCCCGAACTGTCCAACGACTTCGTCAACGGCAGTGTGTCGTTCTGGTACCGGGCCGCGGGGTGGCCCGAGTCCCGGGCGCCGCTGCCGGGTTCGATCGAGGCCGACGTCTGCATCGTCGGCGCCGGGCTGACCGGGTTGTGGGCCGCCTACTACCTCAAGCTGGCCCAGCCGGACCTGCGAATCACCGTGCTGGAGAAGGAGTTCGCCGGCTTCGGGGCGTCGGGCCGCAACGGCGGCTGGCTGTCCGCCGAGCTGGCCGGCTCGCGCGAGGCGTACGCCTCGACGCACGGCCACGACGGCGTGGTGACGTTGATGCGGGCCATGCGCACGGCCGTCGACGAGGTGATCGCCGTCGCGGCTGCCGAGGGCATCGACGCCGACATCGTCAAGGACGGTCTGCTGCACGTCGCCCGCAACCAGGCCCAGATGGGACGGTTGCGCGCCGCGCTGGACCACGAACGCGAATGGGGCGCAGGACCCGACGACTTCGTGGTGCTCACCGGCGACGAGTCGAACGAGCGGATCCGCGTCGCGGGCGCCATCGGCGGCCTGTACAGCCCGCACTGCGCCCGCGTGCAGCCGGCCAAGCTCGTCACGGGTCTGGCGAAGGTCGTCGAGGGCCTCGGCGTCGACGTCTACGAGCAGACGACCGTCACCGCCATCGAGTCCGGGCGCGCCGTCACCGCTCGCGGCACCGTGCGCGCCCCGGTGATCCTGCGCTGCCTGGAGGGCTTCACCGCGACGCTGCCCGGCAAGCGCCGGGAGTGGCTACCCATGAACTCCTCCATGATCGTGACCGAGCCGCTGCCGGAGTCCGTGCGCAAGGACATCGGCTGGGCGGGGGCCGAACTGCTCGGCGACTACGCCCACGGCTACATGTACGCCCAGCGCACCGCCGACGATCGGATTGCCCTGGGCGGCAGGGGTATCCCGTATCGCTTCGGCTCGACGCTGGACAATCGCGGGGCCACCCAGCAGTGGACCGTCGACGCGCTGACCGCGCTGCTGCGTGACATGTTCCCGGCCGCGCGCGAGGTGCCCATCGCGCACGCATGGTGCGGGGTGCTCGGCGTGCCGCGAGACTGGACGGCCACCGTCGACTTCGACCGCGCGTCGGGGCTGGGCACGGCGGGCGGCTACGTGGGCAGCGGCCTCACGACGACGAACCTCGCCGGCCATACGCTCGCCGACCTGGTGCTGCAGCAGGACACCGAGCGCACGCGGCTGCCGTGGGTCGGGCGCCGGGTGCGGCGCTGGGAACCCGAACCGCTGCGGTGGCTCGGGGTGCAGGCGATGTACGCGCTCTACCGCACTGCCGACCGCCGGGAGTCCACCCGCGGCCTGGTCGGGACCAGCCGCCTGGCCCGGGTGGCCAACACGATCACGGGACGCTGACCGATGCGCATCCCACGACCACATGGAACGGACCGATGACGACGCACCCCACCGACACCGCCGTCGCGCTGCGCCACGCCGCCAGCGCCACCGCGGCACTCCCGCCGGCCCAGCCGAAACCCACCAGCCTGACCGGACAGGTCGAGACGGCGGCCAGCCTGTGGTCCGACGCCGGAACCGACGCCGGCATCTGGGAGTGCGAACCCGGTGAGTTCACCGCGGACCGCTCCGGCGGCACCGAGGTGTGCCACGTGATCTCGGGTGCGGCGACCGTCGTCGGCGACGACGGCACGCAGGCCGACGTCGGGCCCGGCTCGCTGCTGGTGCTGCCCAAGGGCTGGCGCGGCCGCTGGGTGGTCACCGAGACCATCCGCAAGACCTACGTCATCGTGGGCGCCTGAGGCTCAGCCCTCGCGGGGCACCACGACGACGGGCACGTCGACGGCGGCGAGGATGCGCGCCGCCGTCGAGCCGAGGAAGATCCGCCGGGGTGCGGCGAACCGGCTGGAGCCCACCACCAGCAGCGCGCCGTCCTCCCAGCGCAACTTCTTGAGCGCCGACTCGAGCGTCATGCCGTCGGCCACCAGGGATTCGACGTCCGGTGAGTCCGGCAGCGCGCGGGCGGCCGCGGCCAGGTTGTCGCGGGCCGCGGCGACCTGGAGCTGACGTACCTCCTTGGCGCCGGCCGCCTCGGCGACGTTCTCGGCGGACACCAGCGACAGCATGCGCAGCGGCAGCCCGCCCGCGGCGGCCAGCGTCAGCGCGAACGGCAACGGGTTGTCGTCGCCGGGTCGCGTCGGCACCGCGGCGGTCAGCGTGGCGATGTCGTCGTCGGGGTCCTCGGCGTATCCGCGGGGCGCCAGCGCCACCGGGATGGGGGACAGGTGCAGCAGCGCACCGGTCACCGGGCCGATGGTGTGATGGCCGAAGAACCCGTCGCGCGCGCCGCCGACCACGATGAGGTCCGAACCCCGCTCCGTCGCGAAGTCGATGAGCGACTCCGCGAACGAGTCGCCCACGATCACCGTCGACGACGCCTCGACCCCGCCCCTGCCCAGGGTGGCGATGGCCGCGGCGACCCAGCGTTCACCGCGCTCGACGAGCAGGTGCTGGTACTCGACGCGGCCCGGGTGCCCGTCGGGCAGCTCCTCGCGCACGACGAGCACCACGTCCACGGCGGCGTCGAAGGTGCGCGCCAGAGCGGTCGCCAGGGCGACACCGTCGTCGCCGGTGGGTGTGGCCAGATAGCCCACGGTCAGATGCATGGTCGGTCTCCCGTCAGAAGGTGTCCGGAACCTGGACTCCGGTCGACGCGTTGAGCGTCTCGCCGCGGAAGAAGCGCTTGGTGCCGAACGCGAAGCACGCCAGCATCAGTGGCACGCCCAGCACCAGCATGCCCACGCCGAGGACGAAGACGCCGCCGATGGGGCCGAACGCCGTGTAGCCGTAGTCCGGTTTGATCATGTCCGCGGCGCTCTGCACGAACGCCCACGTCATGGCCAGCCCACCGAGCAGCGGGAAGATGCCGCGGAAGAACAGGTTTCGCGCGCCGGTGAACAGCGACCGGCGGAAGTACCACACGCACGAGAACGCCGTGATGCCGTAGTAGAACGCCACGGCGAGGCCCAACGAGGCCACCGAGTCCGCCAGCGCGTTCTCGGAGACGAACGTCAGCACCAGGTAGAAGAACAGCGCCGAGATACCCATCACGACGGTGCCGAAGGCCGGGGTCATGTAGCGCGGGTGCACGCTCGCGAACCGCTTGGGCAGGGCCTCGTACACCGCCATCGACAGCGTGCCGCGGGCCGTCGGCAGGATGGTCGTCTGCGTCGACGACAGCGCCGAGATGGACACCGTCAGCAGCAGCAGTGACGCGGCGACCTGGCCGGCGACCGGTTCGCCGAGCACCGTCAGCACGTCGTCGGTGTTGTTGGCATTGTTCAGGCCGATGCCGACGTCGCCGAAGCCGGCGAACGACTGGATGGCGTAGGCGACCAGCACGTAGGTGCACACCAGGATCAGCGTGGTGATGACGGCCGCGATACCCGGCGTGCGGCCGGGATCCTTGGTCTCCTCGCCGACCGCCAGGCAGGCGTCCCAGCCCCAGTAGATGAAGATGCACAAGATGATGGCTGCGGCGATCGACGACGCGTCCAACCCGCCGGGCCACAGCCACGACAGCGACGGCATGACGGCCTGCGCACCTGCGGTCCCTGCGTACACCCGCACCAGCGCGATGACGCTGACGGTGATCAGCACGCCGAATTGGATGGCCATGAGCACGTTTTGGATGCGTTCGGAGACCACGACGCCGCGCGCACTGACGAGCGTCATCGCGATGATGAAGAAGCTGCCGAGCGTGACCTTGGCGACCACGCTGTCGGCAAGGTCGTCCTGGCCGACGAACTTGAACAGGTAGACCGCGGCGATCTCGGCGACGTTGGCCAGCACGATGATGGCTGACACCGCCAGCCCCCACCCGCCGATCCAGCCGATCCACGGTCCGAAAGCCTTTGTGCCCCAGGTGAACGTGGTACCGCAGTCCGGGGTGTCCTGGGACAGTTCCTTGTAGGCGAACGCGACGAGCAGCATGGGGATGAACGCCAGGACGAACATGGCGGGCGCCTTGTCCTGCACGTTGAGCACGACGTAGCCCAGGGTGGCCGCGAGGCTGTAGGCGGGCGCCACCGCGCCTAGCCCGATGACGACGTTGCCGACGAGGCCGAGCGCGCCGGCCTGCAGCCCCTTGTCGGCGACGGCCGTATGGGCCTGCGGTTCGGGAGTGGCCATGGACGGTGAATATACGGTTCCGTCACCGCCCGTGCGCCCATACCGCGCGGCCGGTGCCACCGTCAGCCGACGGCGGCGCGCACCTCGGCGACCATCAGGTCGTACATGGCGCGCGTGACGTCCGTCGCGGTGCTCATGATGTTGTAGCCGTGGTCGACGCCGGACACGTCGTGGTGGCGGACCAGCGCACCCGCCTCCCGCAGCGCGGCGGCGTAGCGCACGGCCTCCGCGCGCAACCGGTCGTACTCGGCGGTGATCACCAGGGCGGGCGCGATCCCTGTCAGGCCGTCGGCGTTCGGCCCCCACGCCGGTGACACCAGCCGGTGCGTGCGGTCGGCGACCGCGGGCACGTAGGCGGTGTCGAACACGTCGCTCATCCACGGTTTGAGGACGGCGCGGCGGCCCAGCGGCGTCGGTTTGCGACGGGCAGGTGTCACCAGATCGAGGGGCGCATAGTGCAGCACCTGCAGGGCGATGCGCGGACCGCCGGCCTCCCAGGCCATCCGCGAGACGGCCGCGGCGATGTTGCCGCCCGCGCTCTGACCGCCGACGCACAACCGGGTGCCGTCCCATTCGCGGTCGGGGTGGGCCGCCCACGCGACGACGTCGAACACCTGCTCCACCGGGGCGGGGAAGCGGTGCGCAGGCGCCAGCACGTAGTCGACGTTGACGACCACCACGCCGGCATGGGCGGCCAGGTATCGGCACCAGGGGTCGTCCTGCGCGGGATGGCCCACCACGAAGCCACCGCCGTGGACGTTGACGTAGACGCCTGGGCGGGCAGCGTCGGCCGGACGGTAGATCGTCACCGTCGCGGGACCGTGGCGTGTCGGCACCACGGCGGTGCTGGGCCGGCCCCCGATCTCGGGGAACCGCACCTGCGGTCGCGGTGCGGGGTTCACGGTACGCGCGAACAGCCGCGCGACCGCGTCGGCGATCGGCTGCCAGGACAGCAGTGACACGTTCGCAGTTCCTCTCGTCGGTCTGGTGGACATCCCCCCACGGTGCAACGCCCGGATCGGCCACGGCCTTCACCGGGTGTCCGACGGTAGCGTGGCCGGCTCGGGCGGGTGCGGGACGGCTCGGGACGGCTCGGGCCGGAGCGGGACGGCTCGAGACGGTGCGGGGCAGACGCGGTGACCGCGCAGCCGGTTGCTTCGGCGGGACGCGCCACCGGACGCAAGTACGGTCTTCCGACGCCGACGCCGACGCCGACGCCGACGCCGACGCCGACGCCGACGCCGACGCCGACGCCGACGCGATGCAGATCCCCAATCGCCCTGCAGATCCCCAATCGCCCTGCCTCGTCGCGTGTTTGCCGATGACCACGGCATCTCCACCATCCTGATGTGGGCGGGGCGGTGTCAGACCGCGGTGTCGTGGGGTGGTTCGGGGCCGCCTGGGGTCGTGGGGTCGGGGGTGGTGGGGTCGGGGGTGGCTGCCGGTGTCGGGGGGTCGGGTGCCCAGGGGTCCTCGACCCTGGGCGGGGCCGGGGGCGGGTTCTCCTGCCTCCGCCCCCGCTGGTCGCTGGTGGGTGCCCACGGGTCATCGGGTGACCAGTCCGGGCGTGGTCCGGGGTGGTCTTCGGGTTCGGCCGGGGTGAACGCGTGCTCGGGTGCCACCCGGATCCGGTCGGGGTGGTGGTAGTGGTTGACCCGGGCTTGCCCGTGATCCAGGTGCGGCGGCGGCAGCCACTCGGTTTGATGATCATCGGTGAGGCGGGTGCGCCACTGCCCCTCGGCGACCAACCGGTTGTCACAGCCGCACGCCAGACACATGTCATCGACGTTGGTGTGCCCGCCGGCGGCCCAGTCTCGGCGGGCGTGATGAGCCTGGGAGCCATACGCCCCCACGGTGCAGCCGGGTTTGGTGCAGCCCCCGTCGCGGGCGATCAACGCCCACCGCTGCGCGGTGCTCGCCGTACGCCGGGTGCGGTAGCAGTCCATGACTTCGCGCGTCGCGGCGTCGAAGACGACCAGACAGCCCGTGGTGTCGGTGCGGGCCGCCATGGCCAGCAGGTCCGGGATCGGCATCAGCGTGCCGCCGCCGGTGACCGCGATCCCGGCGCGGGCGGCCAGATCGGCCAGTGTGGTCCGCACGATCACCGTGGTCGGCATCCCGGTGAGCGTGCCGAGTTCCTTCTTCCCCAGGGCGGCGCGCAGCACGAACGCCAACGCGTCGTGACGCCGCTGCCCGACCGTGCGGGCATCGGCGTCGATCTGGGCCTGCGACGGCGTCCCCGACACACACGGGGTGTCCTGCTCGGGGTGGCACATGCCCGGGGCGGCGTACTTGGCCAACAACACCTCCAGCAGCGCCGCCGCCTCCGGGGTCAGCGTCGCCGACATGGGCACGGTGCGGTCACGCCGCTGGGAACCGATCACCACCTCCCGCCGCCGCATCCGCTCGGGTTCTCGATCCGTGGGTTCGGGGCCGTCGGGGTCGATCTCGGCCAACGCCAGCGCGATCTGATCCCGCAACTCCTTGGGACCGTGCCCCACCCCGTGGCGCACCCAGTCCAGTTCGAGGCGTTCGCGCTCCGCGCGACTCACCCAGCCGGGCACCTCGCGCAGCCCGTCGCGGATCACGGTCACGTGCTCCCCGGTGAGCAATCCGCCGGCTTGGGCGGCCGCCAACGCCGGCAGCACCGGCGCCAACGCCTCCCCGGTCACACTGCGCCGCGGCCCCAACACACTGGCCTCGGCCAGCCGGCGACTCGCCTCCCGCCCCGAGAGCCGCCACCGCACCGCCACCACCTCCCGCCAGCACTTCGCCCCGACCTCCTTGGGGGTGGTGCGGCACTGCAACTCGGTCAGCACCCGATGCCACTGCGCCGGCAGCGCGCAGCCCAGGGACTCCAACTCGTCGCCCAGGGCGAACACCTCGTCGAGGGTCACGGTGTCCAGGTCGCAGCCGGCGAACGCGGCCCGCAACCCCGCCACCGCCACCCGAACCTCACCCAACCCCACGACTCGAACATACATTCGACCACCGACACATCCGTGGCGTCCGGCTTCGCGGCAGGGTCGCCCGAGGATGATGGTGACAGGCATGGCGTGTCGGACGATGAGATCGCGAAAGGTGGAGGGTGACGACGCGGCGATCTGAAGTGCCGCGGCAGGCAATCAGTTGGAGGCCTGCGGGACGCCGAACGCGGATGGGTCTCGGCGTCCGGGCCGCGCGAGCCCACTGAAACGCAAGTGGCGCATGGGGTTTGATGGGTGAACGGCATTCCCAACCGGGGTGGCGACTACCCTGAAGGCGTGACCGCCGGCGTCGACGAGTTCGAAGGGCAACGGTCGCACCTGCTTGCGGTGGCGTATCGGCTGACGGGTTCCTTCGCCGACGCCGAGGATGCCGTCCAGGACGCGTGGTTGCGGTGGCAGGCCCTCGGGTCCCGCCGTGCCGACGTCGTCGAACCGCGCGCCTGGCTCACCACCGTGGTGAGCCGCATCGGCCTGGACCGGTTGAAGTCCGCGGCGCACCGCCGCGAGACGTACGTGGGTGAGTGGCTGCCAGAGCCCGTGGTGACGATATCCGGTGACGCCGATCCGTTGGCGGTCGTCGTCGCCGACGAGGACGCCCGCTTCGCCGCGATGGTGGTGCTCGATCTGTTGACACCCGACCAGCGCGTCGCGTTCGTGCTGCACCACGGTTTCGGCGTGCCCTTCGCCGACGTCGCAACGGTCCTCGACACCAGCGCCGCGGCGGCCCGTCAACTCGCGTCGCGGGCCCGCCGCACCGTGTCCGGCGCGGCGGCACCCCCGCGCGACGCGCAGCAAGACGAGATCGTCGGTCGACTGTTGGCGGCCATGGCCACGGGTGACCTCGCGGCGGTGGTGGCGCTGCTGCACCCCGACGCGACGTTCACCGGCGACTCGAATGGTCTGGCGCCCACGGCTGCCCGCGTCATCCGCGGTGCGGACAAGGTGGCCCGGTTCCTGCTGGGTCTCGCCGCCCGCTACGGCCCACGACTGCTGCAGGCCGGCCAGATCGCGCGCGTGAACGGTGACCTGGGCTTGCTCTGCGCCGGAGCGGACGCCACCGGGGACTGGCCCGCGATCGCCCCACGCATCCAGGCCCTCACCGTGCGCGACGGCCGGGTCGGCGCCATCTGGGACGTCGCCAACCCGGACAAGTTCAGCGGTTCCCCGCTGCGGTCGGGCCGGTCGCAGCCCACGGAACACGGCACGCCGCACCCGAATCGAAACCCTGCTCGGTGATCCCGAGGGCGGCGTTCACCCGCGCCCGCATGTTCTCGGCGCCGACGTGATGGGTCAGTTCCAGGACGCCGGCATCGCCGAACCGGGCGCGCAGATCCGCCACCTGGGCATCGGTGACGGCGTGCGGATCGCGGGTCATGGCGTCGGCATACGCGATGGCGGCGCGCTCGTCGTCGTCGTAGGCGGGCGACGTGGCGTACGCGTCGATCTCGGCGAGCCGCGCCATGTCCAGGCCGGCCAGGCGCATGAGCATGGCGCCGAAGTCGACGCACCACGAGCAGCCGATCTGGCGTGCCGTCCAGTAGACGGCGAGGTCGCGGACGTTGGCGGGCAACGCCGTCGACGCCCGTTCCAGCGTCATCTCCTGCACGGCGACGGCGAACAGCAGCCGGGAGTGACGCGGGTACACGGCGAACGGTTCCGGCACCTCGCCGAAGCGGCGCTTGGCGTAGCGCCACATCAGCCTGGTGACGAACGACGCCTTGGCGGGGGACAGGGGCGGGATGCGTGTGGTCATGCCACCTGGACGACGTAGCCCCGGCGGATGTGACGCAGCCGCGGTGGTCTAGCGCGCGAACATCAACGCGCGCTTGACCTCCTGGATCGCCTTGGTGACCTGGATGCCGCGGGGGCAGGCGTCGGTGCAGTTGAACGTGGTGCGGCAGCGCCACACACCGTCGACCTCGTTGAGGATGTCGAGCCGCTCGGCGGCCCCCTCGTCACGGCTGTCGAAGATGAACCGGTGGGCGTTGACGATGGCGGCCGGGCCGAAGTACGACCCGTCGTTCCAGAACACCGGACAGCTGGTGGTGCAGCACGCACACAGGATGCACTTGGTGGTGTCGTCGTACCGGGCGCGGTCGGTCTGGCTCTGGATGCGTTCACGCGTCGGCTGGTTGCCCGTCGTCATCAAGAACGGCTTCACGGCGCGGAACGCGTCGAAGAAGGGCTCCATGTCGACCACGAGGTCCTTCTCCACCGGCAGGCCGCGGATGGGCTCGATGGTGACGGTGAGCTGCTTGCCCTCCTTCTTGGGCAGCAGGTCGCGCATCAGCACCTTGCAGGCCAGTCGGTTGACACCGTTGATCCGCATGGCATCCGAACCGCAGACGCCGTGCGCGCAGGACCGGCGGAACGTCAACGTGCCGTCCAGGTACCACTTCACGTAGTGCAGCAGGTTGAGCAACCGGTCGCTCGGCAGGCACGGCACGCGGAAGCTCTGGAAGCCGGCACCGTCGGGATCCTCCGGGTTGAACCGGGCGATCTTCAACGTGATCATCACCGCGCCGTCGGGCACGGGGGGCAGCTCGGGATCGCCGGTCTCCGGCTTTTCCAGCACGCTGGTCACTGGGCCATCTCCTCTTCGCGCAAGCGGCTCATCGCTAGTACTTCCGTTCCATCGGCTCGTACCGGGTCTGGACGACGGGCTTGTAGTCCAAGCGGATGTCGCTCAGCAGGTCGGTCCCTGAGTTGACGCCCCCAGTCGCTTCGCTCCCGCCCTTCAGGACCTTGTACGCCATGGTGTGGCGCATGTAGTTGGTGTCGTCGCGGTTCGGGTAGTCCTCGCGGGCGTGACCGCCGCGCGACTCCTTGCGGTTGAGCGCCCCTACCACGGTCACCTCGGCCAGCTCGAGCAGGAAGCCCAGCTCGATGGCCTCCAGGAGATCGCTGTTGTACCGCTTTCCCTTGTCGTGCACCGTGATCCGGCCATAACGCTCCTTGAGCGCGTGGATGTCGGTGAGCGCCTGCTTGAGCGTCTCCTCGGTGCGGAACACCGCGGCGTTGTTGTCCATCGACTGCTGCAGCGCGGTGCGGATGTCGGCGACGCGCTCGTTGCCGTGCTCGCTGAGGATGTCACCCACCCAGCCGGTGACCATGCTCGCCGGGTTCTCCGGCATGTCGACGAAGTCGTGGCCCAGCGCGTACTCGGCCGCGGCGATGCCGGCGCGGCGGCCGAACACGTTGATGTCCAGCAGCGAGTTGGTGCCCAGACGGTTGGAGCCGTGCACCGAGACGCACGCGCACTCACCTGCGGCATACAGGCCCGGCACCACCGAGTTGTTGTCCCGCAGCACCTGACCGTGCACGGTGGTGGGGATGCCGCCCATGACGTAGTGGCACGTCGGGTACACCGGCACCAGCTCGGTGACGGGGTCGACGCCCAGGTAGGTGCGGGCGAACTCGGTGATGTCGGGCAGCTTGGCCTCGAGCACGTCGGCGCCGAGATGGCGCACGTCGATGTACACGTAGTCCTTGTTGGGTCCCGCACCGCGGCCCTCGAGCACCTCGAGCACCATCGAACGGGCCACGATGTCGCGCGGCGCCAGGTCCACGATGGTGGGCGCGTACCGCTCCATGAAGCGCTCGCCGTCGGCGTTGAGCAGTCGCCCGCCCTCACCGCGCACGGCCTCGGAGATCAGGATGCCGAGACCGGCCAGGCCCGTCGGGTGGAACTGGTGGAACTCCATGTCCTCCAACGGGAGTCCCTTGCGGAACACGATGCCCAGGCCGTCGCCGGTGAGCGTGTGGGCGTTGGAGGTGGTCTTGTACATCCGGCCGGATCCGCCGGTGGCGAACACGATGGCCTTGGCGTGGAACACGTGGATGTCGCCGCTGGCCAGTTCATAGGCCACGATGCCGGTGGCCACGGGCCCACCGGGGGTGTCGGTGAGCACCAGGTCCAGCGCGTAGAACTCGTTGAAGAACTCGACGTCGTGCTTGACGCAGTTTTGGTACAGCGTCTGCAGGATCATGTGCCCGGTGCGGTCGGCGGCGTAGCAGGCACGCCGGACGGGGGCCTTGCCGTGGTCGCGGGTGTGGCCGCCGAAGCGGCGCTGGTCGATGCGGCCCTCGGGGGTGCGATTGAACGGCATCCCCATCTTCTCGAGGTCGTAGACCGCGTCGATGGCCTCCTTGCACATGATCTCGACGGCGTCCTGGTCGGCGAGGTAGTCGCCGCCCTTGACGGTGTCGAAGGTGTGCCACTCCCAGTTGTCCTCCTCGACGTTGGCCAGGGCGGCGCACATGCCGCCCTGCGCCGCGCCGGTGTGGCTACGCGTGGGGTAGAGCTTGGTGAGCACCGCGGTGCGGGCTCGCGGGCCGGCTTCCACGGCGGCGCGCATCCCTGCGCCGCCGGCGCCGACGATGACGACGTCGTAACGGTGTTCAACGATCATGGTTATCGGCCTCCACCAATGAGCAGATCAAGCGGGTCGCGGTTCAGGCGATGTTCGCGTCGAACGTCAGCAGTACGTAAGTACCCAGAACCAGCGTGAAGATGATCGACAGCGCCAGCAGCGAGTTGAGCCAGAACTTCGTCGAGTCCTTGCGCGCGTAGTCGGCGATGATCGTGCGCATGCCGTTGCCGCCGTGCAGCTGGGCCAGCCACAGCAGCAGCAGGTCCCACGTCTGCCAGAACGGGCTGGCCCAGCGCTGTGCGACGTAGTTGAAGTCGATGCGGTAGACGCCGCCGTCCCAGATCAGGCCGATGAAGAGGTGGCCGAGGGCCAGGAAGATCAGCACCACGCCGGAGAACCGCATGAACAGCCACGCGTACTTCTCGAAGTTCGGCATGCCACCGCGGCGGCGCGGGGCGCGAGGGTTGTCCAGGCTGGCGGGCCGGTCGAAGGCCCGCTGCAGCACGGGTGCGGGTCCGCCGCGCTCGCTGGGATGGTCGTAGGGATTCTCGGTTCTGATGGGTCCGCCGCTCACAGGAACTCCTCCGCCATGTGCATGCCAATGGCGCCCAGTGCGGCGACGAACACGACGATGAAGATCGCCGCGATCGCCCACAGCATCTGGCGCTGGTACTTGGGGCCGTGCTGCCAGAAGTCGATGAGGATGACGCGCACGCCGTTGAGGGCGTGGTAGAGCACCGCCGCGACCAGACCGATCTCCATCAGACCGATGATCGGGGTCTTGTAGGTGTCGATCACCTGGTTGTAGGCCTCGGGGCTGACCCGCACCAGCGCGGTGTCGAGCACGTGCACGAACAAGAAGAAGAAGATCGTCGCGCCCGAGATGCGGTGCAGCACCCAGGACCACATTCCCGGGTCGCCGCGATAGAGGGTGCGCCGACGCTGTGGTGACCGCGGTGCCGGTACGGCGGAATCCGCGGCGGTTGTTGTACTCATCTCCGACCTCCAACGCCATCGGTGGAGTTTGGGTGGCGGGCCGTCTGGTTGCCCCATTCGACGCCGAACCTGCCCAAACCTCGGGTGGACTCTAATCCCAAATGTCCCACTCGAAGAACTAGCGTGAAAGGCCCGGATCCACCGGAACCGAGAAAGTTAGGTTTGCCTATCCACCGCGGCCGGACTGCGGTCCGAGGTTCCGGAATCCATTCAGAACGCGACCGCGGGAGCCGACGTGACGAGCAGTATCGACTGGAATGACTTGCGGCGCAAGGCGATCGAGGTGTCCAAGCACGCCTACGTACCGTACTCGAGGTTTCCGGTCGGGGCCGCCGCGCTCACCGCCGATGGCCGCATCGTCGCTGGTTGCAATGTGGAGAATGTCTCATATGGTTTGGGTCTCTGCGCCGAATGCGCCGTGGTCTGCAGCCTGCATTCGACGGGCGGCGGACGCCTGATCGCCCTCGCGTGCGTCGACGCCCTCGGCAGCGTCCTGATGCCGTGCGGCCGGTGCCGGCAGCTGCTGCTCGAGCACGGCGGCGCCGACATGCTCGTCGACCACCCGGCGGGGCCGCGCGCCCTGAGTCTGCTGCTGCCCGACGCGTTCGGGCCCGACGACCTGGCCCGCGTGGAGCGGGCGTGACCGCGCCCGCGCTCGACGCCCCGTCGATCATCCGCACCAAGCGCGACGGCGGGGTGCTCTCCGACGCCGCCATCGACTGGGTGATCGACGGCTACACCCACGGTCGGGTGGCCGACGAGCAGATGTCGGCGCTGCTGATGGCGATCTTCCTGCGCGGCATGAGCCTGCCGGAGATCGAACGCTGGACGGCGGCCATGGTGTCCTCCGGCGTCCGCTTCGACTTCACCGATCTGCGGCGCGACGGCGCGCCGCTGGCGCTCGTCGACAAGCACTCCACCGGCGGTGTCGGGGACAAGGTGACCATCCCGCTGGTCCCCGTCGTGATGGCGTGCGGGGCCGCCGTGCCCCAGGCCGCCGGGCGCGGTCTCGGGCACACCGGAGGCACGCTCGACAAGCTCGAAGCGATCCCCGGATTCACCGCCGAGATCTCCAAAGATCAGATTCGCCAACAGCTTCGCGACATCGGTGCCGCGATCTTCGCCGCAGGCGACCTGGCGCCGGCCGACCGCAAGATCTACGCGCTGCGCGACGTCACCGCCACCACCGAGTCGCTGCCACTGATCGCCAGCTCGATCATGAGCAAGAAACTCGCCGAGGGCGCCCGGGCCCTCGTCCTCGACACCAAGGTGGGCCGCGGCGCGTTCCTCAAGACCGAGGACGAAGCCCGCCTGCTGGCCCGCACCATGGTCGACCTGGGCAACGCCTACGGTGTGCCGACCCGGGCCGTGCTCACCGACATGAACCGGCCGCTGGGCCGTGCGGTCGGCAACGCGGTCGAGGTCGCCGAGTCACTCGACGTCCTCGCCGGCGGCGGACCGGCCGACGTCGTCGAGGTGACGCTGACGTTGGCCAGGGAGATGCTCGACGCCGTGGGCGTCGACGGCGTCGACCCCGCCGACACCCTGGCCGACGGGCGCGCCATGGACCGGTTCCGGGCGCTGGTCGCGGCGCAGGGCGGCGACCTCACCCGGCCCCTGCCCACGGGTGGCCATGCCGAGACCGTGACCGCCCCGCGCGGTGGCACGATGGGGGACATCGACGCGATGGCGGTGGGTCTGGCGGTGTGGCGACTCGGCGCGGGCCGGTCCGCACCCGGTGAGCGCGTGCAGTTCGGCGCCGGTCTCACCATCCACCGCAAGCCGGGGGAGCCCGTCGCCGCGGGCGAGGCGCTGTTCACGCTCACCACCGACACCCCCGAACGCTTCGCCGGGGCCATCGCCGAACTGGACGGCGGGTGGTCGGTCGACGACCGGGCACCCGACGTCGGACCGCTGATCATCGACCGGATCGAGGAGTGACGCCATGACCACGCCACTGACCCTGGAGAACATTCAGCAGGCCCCCAAGGCACTGCTGCACGACCACCTCGACGGTGGGCTGCGGCCCGGCACCGTCGTCGAACTGGCCGCCGAGACCGGCTACGACGAGCTGCCCGAGACCGACGTCGACGCGCTGGCGACGTGGTTCCGCACCCAGGCCCACAGCGGTTCGCTGGTGCGCTACCTGGAACCGTTCGCCCACACCGTCGGCGTCATGCAGACGCCGGAGGCACTGCACCGCGTCGCGCGTGAGTGCGCCGAGGACCTGGCCGCCGACGCCGTCGTCTACGCCGAGGTGCGGTTCGCCCCCGAGTTGCACATCGACAAGGGCCTCTCGCTGGACGCCGTCGTGGACGCGGTACTCGCCGGATTCGCCGAGGGCGAGAAGAGCGCCGCCGCCGAGGGCAAGCCGATCACCGTGCGCTGCCTGGTGACCGCGATGCGCCACGCCGCCCGCTCCCGCGAGATCGCCGAGTTGGCCGTGCGCTTCCGCGACAAGGGCGTGGTGGGCTTCGACATCGCCGGCGCCGAAGCCGGGTACCCTCCCACCCGCCATCTCGACGCGTTCGAGTACATGCGAGGCAACAACGCGCGCTTCACCATTCACGCGGGCGAGGCATTCGGGTTGCCGTCGATCCACGAGGCCATCGCGTTCTGCGGCGCCGACCGGCTGGGCCACGGCGTGCGCATCGTGGACGACATCGAGGTCGCGCCCGACGGCTCCGCCAAGCTGGGCAGGCTGGCGTCGCTGCTGCGGGACAAGCGCATTCCGCTGGAGCTGTGCCCCAGCAGCAACGTGCAGACCGGAGCGGCCACGAGCATCGCCGAGCACCCGTTCGACCAACTGGCGCGCCAGCGCTTCCGCGTCACCGTTAACACGGACAACCGGCTGATGAGCGACACCACCATGAGCCACGAGATGCTGCGGCTGGTGGAGGCCTTCGGCTACGGCTGGAGCGATCTGCAGCGCTTCACGATCAACGCCATGAAGTCGGCGTTCCTCCCGTTCGACGAACGGCTCGCGCTCATCGACGACGTCATCAAGCCGCGGTACGCGGTGCTGCTGGGCTGAGCCGCCTCACCCCGGCGGCCCGATCAGCGGGGCGAGAGCAGGTCGCGAGCGCGCAACGCCAGCCAGAACTCCGCGATGGCGCTGCTCTCGGCGACGCGGCGGCCGGTGATCTCCTCGATGCGTGCGATGCGGTACACCACGGTCTGCCGGTGCACGCCCAGCGCGGCCGCCGTCTTGACCCACGACCGGTCACAGGTGAGGTACGCGTCGAGCGTCCGCACCATGTCCGCCGAGCGGTCCGCGTCATAGGCCAGCAGGGGCCCCAGCACCCGGTCCACCACCACCTGGGCCTCGTCGGTGTCGCGCAGCACCGACAGCATGGTGACGCCCGCGTAGTGCGCGGTGTGGTCGGGCATGCTCTCGGCGGCCCGCATGGCCCACGTGGCCTCACGCAGGGCCGTCGGCCCACGACGGACGTGGTCGACGGGATCGCTCACCCCGATGGCGGCGGTCTGGCCCATCCGGTGACGCAAGGCGGCCAACGGCGCGGCGCCGGCGGGAACCAGTGCGTACAGCACGGCCCCGCGGCGCAGCAGCAGGTGCGGCACCTGGCGCCGGCCCAGGCTCACGTGCAGCAGGCGTTCGCCCGCCGACGACGCACCCGACACCGCCACCAGGACGGCGCCGGCAGGCGGCAGACCGCGTTCGCCGAGCACCCGGGCCGCGTCGCGCCCGGGGCGGCCGTCGCACACCGAGGCCAGCAGTTCCGCGCCGATCCGCCGCTCGTGTTCGCGCCGCACGTTCTGCTGGGCCAGCAGCACCGCGACGGCCGAGGCCAGGTGCTGCAGCTGCACGACGTCGGGCGGAGCGGACCGAAAGTCGTACGCGGCCAACACCGTCGGCTCCTCGTCGGGGACCTCTACGGCCAGCGCCCGCACGCCGTTGGCGGCGACGTGCAGCACGCCGGGCACCGCGCCGCGGCGGCCGGCGATCTCGTCGGCGATGGCGCGCCGCAGGTCCTCCGGCACCCGCGTCGACGAGTCCAGGGCGACCTCGCCGGTCGCGGCGTCGAGGACGGCGAGCCGACAGCCGACGTCACGGCCCAGCGTGACCAGGGCGTTGGCCGACCCGGAGTGGTTCACCGACTGCCGGATGACCTGGTACACGCGTTCGGTGACCGCGATGCGGCGGCCGTCGTCGGTTCCCGCGCCGGCGGCCACCGCGCGGCCGATGGCGGCGAACCCCACCGAGTACGGGACCGTCAGCACGGGGAACCCGAGTTCCTCGGCGACGGCCACCGCGGCGGGCACGACGTCGGGGGTGGCCGAGTCCAGCCCGATCACCAGGCCGCAGATGCCCTGTTCGGCCAGCCCGCGGATCAGCGCCGCCTGCCCCCCTCCCGACTCGGGCAGCGTGCGCCCGTTCTTCATCAGCAGCTCGCCGCCCGCGAGCCAGGACCACGGCTCCTCCAGGTCGGAGGTCTGTGCCCACGCCACCGGGCTGGCCAGCCCCTGCGCGCCGGCGAGCACCCGCAGCCGCAGGTGCGGGGTGTCGACGAGGTCGGCGACTCGGTAGACCACGGTTCTCCTCCGACACCCGTCCGGCCGCGACATCGCGTCGAGGCCCTGGTCAGTGGGTCGATCGCGAGCCACGTCCTCCCACGAATCTAGACGAACGTCTGAACCCGGCGATCGGATTCGTGCGATCGATCAGTTCACAAACGGCGGCGCACGCCCCAGAGTTCGCTTCGACGATCTGTGAACAGGAGCCGCGATGATCGATGCCACCTCGAACTCCACCTCCCGCGCCGGGACGGAGGCGCCGCTGCAGCTGAGCCGCGGCTTCACGTTCCGTTCGGCGCTCTCGCTGGCATTCGCCGACGTGTCGCCCATCGCGGCCGTCTACGCGATCTTCACCCTGGGGCTGTTCGCGGCCGGACCGAAGTTCTTCTGGGCCTTCCCGATCGTGCTGGCGGGCCAACTGCTCGTCGCCGCCGTGTTCGGTGAGCTGGCCTCACGCTGGCCCTACGCGGGCAGCGTCTACCAGTGGTCGCGGCACGTGCGCGGCACGACGTGGGGCTGGGTGGCCGCCTGGGCGTACATGTGGGGGCTCACCATCGCCCTGGGCACCCTGTCCTACGCGGCCAGCGGCTTCCTGCTGCAGATCTTCGGCGTCGCGCAACCGTCGCGGTGGCAGACCGGCGGCGTGGCCGTCCTCATCATCGTCGTGGGCACCGGGGTCAACATGGTGGGACGGCAGGTGCTCAAGGTCATGGTGATCGCGAGCATCACGTGCGAGATCATCGGCTCCCTCGGACTCGGTGCCGTCCTACTGATCTTCTACCGCGAGAACCCGTTCTCGGCGCTGCTGTCCAGCGCCAGCATCCCCGACGCGGCCACCTGGACGTCGGGTCCGATGCTGCTGGCCATCGCGTTCGTCGGCTGGTCGTTCCTGGGCTTCGAGGCAGCGGGATCGATCGCCGAGGAGGTCGAGAACCCCGAACGCAACGTCCCCAAGGCCATCATTCTGGGCCTGCTGCTGGTGGGTCTGGTGGTGATGTTCTCCAGCGCCGCACTCATTCTCGCGATCCCCAACCTGGACCAGGTGGTGGCCGCCCAGACCGGTGACGTGGTCGCCGAGACGCTGACCGCGCACCTCGGCGCCGGTGTCACCAAGCCCCTGCTGGCGATGTTCGTCATCGGCTTCATCTCGAGCTTCCTGGCCGTGCAGGCCGCCGTGTCGCGGTGCATCTGGGGTGCGGCGCGTGACCGCAGCCTCCCCGGATCCAAGGTGCTCGGTGGGCTCGCCGGCCCGGAACGGTTGCCCGTCAACGCCATCGGGCTGACCGCGGTCGTGGCCATCGTGTTCGTCCTGCTGGCCGGGTCGGAGTTCTACAACGTGCTGGTGAACTTCAACATCATCGGCTTCTACATCGCGTTCGGCGTCCCCGTGATCGGCGCGGCCATCGCACGCCTCACCGGCAAGTGGCGCCCTGGGCCGTTCAACCTCGGCCGCTGGGGTGCCCCGGTCACCTACGTCGCCGCGCTGTGGATCATCTTCGAGACCGTCAACGTCGCGTGGCCGCGCACCCAGCCCGGCATGCCGTGGTACATCAACTGGGCCAGCGTGCTCACCACCGCCGTCCTGGCCGTCGTCGGCATCGCGATCTACGCGACCGTGCGGCGCAACATCACCGCGCCCATCGGGGAACGCCTCGCGCAGAACCCCCCGGCGGACTCGTGAACGTGCGCACCGCGGTCGTCACCGGCGCAGCCTCGGGCATCGGCGCCGCCATCGCCGAACGGTTGCGCGGCGATGGCTGGACCGTGGCCGGGATCGACCTGACGGCAGGCGATTACACCGCCGACGTCGCCGACCCCGAGGCGGTTCGCGCGGCGTTCGACCGGATCACCGCCGACCTCGGCGAGGTCGACGCGCTGGTGACGGCCGCCGGACACTACGACATCACCCCCGTGTCGGAGATCTCGACCGACGCTTGGCAGCGCATGCTGCGCGTGCACCTCGGCGGCCTGCGCAACACGGCGCGCTGCGCCCTGCCCGGCATGCTGGCACGCGGATCGGGCGTCATCGTCGCGGTGACCTCCGAACTCGCCATCGGCGGCGGTGACGGCGACGCGCACTACGCCGCCGCCAAGGGGGCCGTGATCGGCCTGGTGCGCAGCCTCGCCGCCGAGGTCGCCGCCCGCGGAGTCCGGGTCAACGCCGTCGCCCCGGGACCCACCGACACCCCACTGCTCGCGGCCGACTCGCCGTGGCGGGAACCGGAATACCTTGCCACGCTGCCGAACCGGAGGTTGACGACACCCGGCGAAGTGGCTCGGGTGGTCGGGTTCCTTCTCGAGGCGCAGTACTGCACGGGCGAGATCGTCTCGCCCAACGGAGGAGCGGTGATCTGATGACCCAGCCACCACTGCACGGCCGCCGGGCGCTGGTCACCGGCGCGGCCCAGGGGATCGGCGAGGCCATCGCCCGCCGTCTCGCAGCCGACGGTGCCGACGTCGGAGTCAACGACCTCCGCGACTCACCACGGTTGCGCGAACTCGTGGTGGAGACCGGCGGATTCGCGGCCGTCGGCGACGTCACCGACCCTGCCATGGTCGCCGTCGTCGACGAGATCGTGCGCACGCGCGGACCCATCGACGTGCTGGTGTGCAACGCCGCCTACATGACCATGGCGCCGTTCGCCGCCGACGCCGACGCCGCCGCCGACGCCGCCGCCGACGACGACGCCGACTGGTGGCGGGTCGTCGACACCAATCTCACCGGGACCTTCCGGATGATCCAGGCCGTGCTGCCGGGCATGCGGCGCGCCGGCGGCGGCAACGTCGTCGTGATCGCCTCGGAATGGGGGGTCACGGGATGGCCGGGCGCTACCGCGTATTCGGCCTCCAAGGCCGGGCTGATCTCCCTGACCAAGACCCTCGGCCGCGAACTGGCCCGTGAGAACATCACGGTCAACGCGATCGCGCCCGGCGTCGTCGACACCCCGCAACTCGGCGTCGACGCCGCCGCGGCCGGCGTCGACCTGCCCGAGATGCGGGACCGCTACGCGCGCGACATTCCCATGGGCCGCATCGGGCGACCGGACGACATCGCCCACGCCGCGGCCTTTCTCGCACGCGCCGACGTCGGCGCGCTGGTGGGCCAGACCTTACAAGTCAACGGAGGAGCAACACGGTGCCGAGTATGAACGACGACGTCCGGGGCCAGCTCGACGGGCAACAGGTCCCGCGCTACGCCGGCCTCACCACCTTCGCCAGACTCCCACGGCGCGAGGATGTCTCGCGCATGGACGTGGCGATCGTCGGTGTCCCGTTCGACACCGGGGTCACCTACCGGCCGGGGGCGCGGTTCGGGCCCTCGCACGTGCGACAGTCCTCGCGCCTGCTGCGCCCCTACAACCCCGAGCTGCGGGTGGCACCGTTCGCCCACCAGCAGGTGGTCGACGCCGGGGACATGGTGGTCAACCCGTTCGACATCGCGACCGCCGTCACCCAGATCGACGAGCAGGCCACCGAGTTGATCGAGGCAGGCGCCCGGCTGGTGACCCTCGGCGGCGACCACACCATCGCCTACCCGCTGCTGCGCGCCCACCATCGCCGCTACGGGCCGGTGGCCCTGATCCACTTCGACGCCCACCTCGACACGTGGGACACCTACTTCGACGAGCCGGTGACCCACGGCACCCCGTTCCGGCGGGCCGGCGAGGAAGGGCTGTTCGTCTCCGGGCACAGCGCCCACGTCGGCATCCGCGGGTCCCTCTACGGCTCCGGGGATCTGGCGGCCGACGCCGACCTCGGCTTCACCATCGTGCACTGCGCCGAACTCGAACGCTGCACCACCGACGACGTGATCGCCCGGCTGCGCGAACGCGTCGGGGACCTACCGCTGTACGTGTCGGTGGACATCGACGTCCTCGACCCCGCCCACGCGCCGGGCACCGGCACGCCCGAGGCCGGTGGCCTGACCAGTCGCGAGTTGCTGGCCATGGTGCGCGGCCTCGACGGACTGAACCTGGTGGGCGCCGACGTCGTCGAGGTGTCACCGGCCTACGACCACGCCGAACTCACCGGCGTCGCCGCCGCCAACCTGGCCTACGAGTTCGTGTCGCTGCTGGCCCGGCGGGCCGAGGCGTGACCGTGCCCGCCGCCGCGGTGCCGTGGCCCGGAAACGCCCGCTGCGCAGCGTCGTTCAGCTTCGACGTCGACGCCGAGTCCGCCATGCTGGGCGTCGACGCCGCGCACGCCGACCGGATGTCGGCGATCAGCCACCAGGCATACGGGCCACTGGTCGGCGTGCCGAGGATCCTCGACATCCTGGCCAGGCACGAGGTCACCGCCACGTTCTTCGTGCCCGGCTACACCGCGCTGCGCTACCCCGACGTCGTCCGCCGGATCGCCGGCGAAGGCCACGAGATCGCCCACCACGGCTACCTACACGAGCCCATGGCAGGGATGTCGGCCGAGCGCGAGGCCGCCATCCTCGACCGCGCCTCCGACGTCCTCGAACGCGTCACCGGCGTCCGGCCCACCGGCTACCGCGCACCGATGTGGGAACTCAACTGGCACTCACCGGGATTGCTCGCCGACCGCGGGTTCCTCTACGACAGCTCGCTGATGGACGCCGACCACCCGTACGAACTCGCGGTGGGGGACCGGGCGCTGGTCGAGATCCCGATCCAGTGGGCGCTCGACGACTGGGAGCAGTACTGCTACGTGCCGGACTTCTCCGGCACCGGCCTCATCGAGAGCCCGGCGAAGGTCGCTGAACTGTGGCGGCTGGAATTCGACGCCATGCGCTCGGTGGGCGGCTGCTTCGTGCTGACGAATCACCCGTTCCTGTCGGGCCGGCCGTCGCGGGCCGCGGCACTCGAAGGGCTGATCGACTACGCGTGCTCACGCGATGACGTGTGGGTGACCCACCTGGGCGCCATCGCCGCGCACGTCCGAACCCTCGGCCTGCAGCCGCGCTCGGTGGTACGTCCCGACCCGGCCGACTTCTGACGCCGGGGCGTCACTCCTGGCGCAGCCGCGATTCCACGAAGGTCTCGAGCTGCTCCCACTGCGCGACGGCGCTGGCATACGGCGCCGCCGGCGCGGTCCCCGAGGCCGGGTCCAGCGCGTAGGCCACGAACCGGCCCAGCGGCTCGTCGGCGCCCAGCGCGGCGTCGACGGAGGTGTCCTCGGCGTAATCGCTGACGTCCCGCAGCAACTCGACCGCCAGCTCCAGCTGGTCGCGGTCGACGGCCTCGGGTCCGTCGGCGATGTCGTCGGCCAAACCGCTGAGCACGTAGACGTTCTCGTCGGTGACCTCGATCTGCAGCGAACCGTCGGTGGCGGCGGTGCGGATGTCGTCGTAGGTCGACAGCTCCGACAGGTCGCTCTCGTGCTCGTCGGCGAGGTAACGGGCCAGCGCCCGCTCCGAACCGAACACGCTGATGCGACCGTTGCGGCCCAGGAACTTCGGCTCGTCGCCGAGGTAGCAGCGCAGCGTGTAATAGGTACCGCTGCGGCTCAGGATGCGGATCGGGTCGATGCCCACCTGCACCCAGAAGTCCTCGTCGCCACCCAGCACCTGGCCCTCGGCGTGCTTGGCCAGCGCGTCCTCCTCGGACGGGGTGTCCACGACGTCGTCGATCACGGGCTCGTCGCCGCCCAGCTCGTCCTCGTCCTCGTCGGGCTCGGGGGCGGGCTCGTCGAGCTCGGCCTGGGCCTTCTGCACGGCCGCCGCGTCGAGACCCTCGGGGGTGGTGACGATCGCATCGAGCGAGTCCAGCACCGCCTCCCAGTTGCGGGCGATGACGCCCTCGACCTCGGCCCAGCGCTTGCGACCCGGCCGTCCGGCGAACGCGTCGATACCGCCACCCAGCGAGCCGAGCACCGGGTTGCCGTTGAAGAACTTCGCGACGGCCGTCAGATCGCACACCGACCCCAGCGACTGCACGATCGACAGCGTGCGCAGCAGCGTGTCCACCGATGCCTCGGTCGGCTTGTCGGCTGCGGTCTCCGCGACGTCGACCAGGTCGTAGACGTGTTCGTCCTTCGGCGTCAGCCGGTGTGCGTTGGCCTCCGTCAGCGACTGCCACGCGGGGTGATCGACGAGGTCGTTGTCGGTGTTGGTGCGGACGAACGCCGCCAGGTCCGCCACCGTCTCGAACGCATACAGGTCGTCGTCCTTGCCGAGGAAGCCCTGCCACTCGTCGTCGGCGTCCCGCCACGACGGTGCCCACAACGTATACAGATCGCCCTTGGTCAGCCCGAGCCGCACCGGCACGATTTCCGCAGCCATGCGGCACAGCCTAACGACGTCGCCTGCGAGCCGGACCCGCTGGTGGCGCCTCACGCCGTCGGACGCCAGAAGCCCTGGAAGCCCTGCCCGGCGTTCGTGGTCCGGATCGGCGAGAGCTGGACCGGGTCACCCGCCTCGATCATCGTCTGCGCGTCCACGATCATCGCGACGTGGCCGTCCCACACCGCCAGGTCGCCGGGACGCAGGTCGCCGCGCCCGACCGGGGAACCGACGTCCTGCTCCTGCGCCAACCGCGGCAGTTCGAGGCCCGCCTCGCGATAGGCCCACTGCGTCAGCCCGCTGCAGTCCAGCCCGACGCCCGGTGTGGTCCCGCCCCAGTCGTAGGGCACGCCGAGCTGCGTCAGGGCGTGCCGCACCGCGCTCGCGGCCACCGCGTGGCCGACGCGAGCGGGCATATCGTGACGTAGTCATGTCCTGATACGTGAAGGAGTTGGTCGCCATGCCCGCCACTCGAGGCTGTACCTGTCACTGCAGCGCGTGCGACAACGGACACCACTGCGGCA
>NZ_JBYVYK010000015.1:0-102511 GCF_058148405.1 Mycobacterium sp. DHQP2018-32-09
GGCGGCGCCGTCGACGTCGCGCAGCGCGTCGGGCCACCGCGTCCAGCGCCCACCGTGGCGCTCGGCCAGTGCGCAGTAGGTGGCCCAGTTGCGCAGCGCGGTGGAATCCCCGGCGTCGGCGAGCGGATCCGGGCGGCCCTCGGCCCGCCACAGCAGCTCCAGGGCGGCACGCTTGGCGGCCCACACCAGATCGTGGTCGATGCGTTCGGTGGTCGCCGACACCCGCAGCGCGTCGACCTCGGCGCGGGTGGCGGCGTCGGCGCGGTGGTACGCCGGCAGGTCTTCGATCCGCAACGCCAGCGGGTTGGCGAACCGTCGGCTCGACGGCGTGTAGGGCGACGGCTGCACGGGGTGGGTGGGACCCGGTGCGTGCAACGGGTTGAGCAGCACCGCACCGGCGCCGTGGGCGTCGGCCGTCCATCGGACGAACTCGGTGAGGTCGCCGAGGTCGCCGATGCCCCAGGAGGCGGCCGACCGCAGCGCGTAGAGCTGCAGCATCCACCCCCACGTCTGCGGGGCCGTCGGAACGGTCGGCGGCGCGGCGACCAGCACGGACTCCTGCCCGTCGCGGTAGCGCAGGCGATACCAGCCCACGGGCAGGTCGGCGGGGAGTTCGTCGTGCACCTCGATGCCGGCGCCGTCCTCGCCCTCCAGGTGCACCGCCCCGGGCAGCGGCGTGGGCGTGCCGTCGATGCGCACCGCGACCGTCGGGGCCACCACGCCTGCCCGCTCACGCTCGGCGAGCCGGGCCAGTTCCCGACGACGCTGCTCCTCGGTGCCGGCCTCGACGTCGAGGAGGCCCAGCACGCGGATGACGACGTCGGCGTCGACCTCCACCGGCTCGCGCCGTTCGTTGCGATAGCTGGTGGCCACGCCGTGGGCGGCGGCCAGCCGGCGAAGATCGTCGGGTACTCCGGAAGCGGCGGTCGGGCGATGCGCAGACGTCACCGACGCGCTGTACCCCAACCGGGCATGCCTAACCCGTCGGCGTCACTGCCAACCGGCGTTGCGCGCCAGGTCGATCGCATTCTGCGCGACGAAGGTGCCCGCGCCAGGGCCGCCGCGGCACGCGCCGTCGGACTCGCCGGGACGCTTCACCCACAGGAACGCGTCGATCTGCGGGTTGCCGGTGTCGGTGGTGGGACGCGCACCCAGCGCCCTGCCGCTGGGGTTGCACCAGTACAGGGGGTCGCCCTCGACGGGTCCGTTGCCGTTGCGGGAGGTGTCGATGACGAACGGCTTGCCCCCGGTCATGCCCGAGACGGCGTTGCCGTAGCCGGTGGACTCGTCGGTGGTGAAGAAGTTGGCGGTGTTGAGGCTGAACCCGCGGGCCTTCGCGATGCCGACGCGATTGAGTCGGTCGGCCATGACCTCGGCGGGCACCCAGCGGGAGTGGCCGGCGTCGACGTAGACCGCGGTGCCCGGGTTGCGGGTGAGCGTGTCGACGGCGTAGCTCATCAGGTCGAAGCGTTCCTGCTGCTGCGCCGGCGAGAGGCAGTCCGCCATCGCCAGCGCGTCGGGTTCGAGGATCACCGCGGCGCGGCCGCCGCCGATGTCCCCCGCGACGCCGTCGATCCAGTTGCGGTAGGAGTCGGCCGAGCCGAAGCCGCCCGCGGCGTAGCTACCGCAGTCGCGGTTGGGGATGCCGTAGAGGGCCAGCACGGGCAGCGTGCCCGCAGCCTGGGCGGTCTGGATGTACTTCGCGTCCACGGCGGGCGTCGACAGGTGGTCCATCCAGTAGGCCGTGGGCGTGTTCACGACCTCGGCCAGCAGCGGGTCGGGGTTCGACTGCGCGGCGCGCGTCCCCTTGGAGTTCGGGTTGACGTAGAACGGCAGACCGGCCAGGGGGTTGCCGTCGGCGGCCAGCCGCACCGTCGGCGCGGCACCACGGCCGACGGGTTCGGCCACCACGCCGACGGCTGCGACCGTGGCGACGGTGAGGAGGGGAAGGATCCATCGCGCGACTGCGTGGGCAGCGGAGGACATCACCTTGTGGAAACTAGTGCGGTCGCGCGGCGAGCGCCAATCGCTACCCCCGCAGGCCGGACGCCTCGGCCAGTGCGCGTTCCATGTCGGCGGCGAGCGCGGGCTGGTGGTAGGGCCCCGGCTCGCGCAGCGCGGAGATCACCTGCTGCTGGGTCTGGGGGTCCTCGTCGCCGCTCATCTTCACCTTGCAGGTGAAGCGGGTGATCACCAGGCGGAACCCGACCGTGCCCGGTGCGTATTGCGCGGCCAGGTCGGGATCGAGGTATTCGGGACGCTCGACCCGGCTCTCGAACTCGCGCACCAGGCGGGTCAGGACGGCCAGGTTCTCCTGCGGTGTCAGGATCTCGGGGGTGCCGTAGCAATGGGCGACGCTGTAGTTCCACGTCGAGATGCGCACCGCCGCATCCGAATACCAGCTGGGTGAGACGTAGCCGTTGGGACCGGACACGATCAGCAGCACCTCACCGGTACCCAGTCCGTGGATGGCCTCGTCCGGTCGGCCCACGTGGCTGACCACCGACAGCTCGCCGTCGGCGCGATCCTCCAGCAGCACCGGGTAGTGCGAGGCGACGAGTTCCCCGTCGTGCCGGCTGACCAGTGTGGCCCAGGGGTTCTCGGCGATGAGCCGCCGCACGACCGCCGGGTCCGTGACGGCGTGCTGCGGGTTGTGCCTCACGAGGCGTGCGCCACCAGCGTCCGTACGTGGTCGTCGGCGGTGCCCAGGGTGTTGCCGATCGCGGTGAGCCGCGCCGCGTAGTGGCCCACCGGGTACTCGGCGGTGATCCCGATGCCGCCGTGCAGCTGGATGGCTTCTTGCGCGATGTGCCGCCCGGACCGGCTGATCTGCAGCTTGGCCCTCGCGGCGACCACGGGATCGACGACGCCGTCGGCCAGCGACATGGCCGCGTACAGGTTCATGCTGCGGGCCAGTTCCAACGACACGTACATGTCGGCGGCCCGTTGCGTCAGCGTCTGGAACGTCTTCAGGGGCACACCGAATTGCTTTCGCGCACCGAGGTATTCGGTGGTCAGCCGCAGCGACTCGGCCATGGCGCCGACGGCCTCGGCGCACAGCGCCGACTGCTGCCGCACCAGGGCGCCGGTCAGCGCCGCGCCGGCGTCGCCGCCGGATCCGAGCGGTTGGGCTGCCGCGCCGTCGAGTTCGATGGTCGCACCGCGGCGGCCGTCGACGGTGCGGTACGCCTGCCTGGTGGTCGCGGTCGCGTCGACCAAGAACAGGCCCACCCCGCCGTCGGGTAGGGCGGCGCTGACCACCAGCGTGTCGGCACTCTCGCCCGAGGCGACCGGGGTCTTGCGACCGGTGACGGCCCAGCCGTCGCCGGTGCTCTCGGCGCGGGTCGCGAGGTCGGCCGACGGCGTCCTGACTCCCGGTTCCAGATGGGCGAGGGCCAGCAGGTGCGTGCCCGCGGCCACGTCGTCGAGGAGCACCTTCTGTTCGTCGCTGCCCAGCTCGGCGATCAGGCCGCCGGGGACCAGCGCGGCGTCGAGGACGGGTTCGGGCGCGAGCTTGGTGCCGATCTCGGTGAGCACGGCCATGATCTCGATGGGTCCGCTCTCGTCGGGGTCGAATCCCAGTCCGAGCACGCCCAATTCGGCGAGCTGCTGCCACACCGCGCGGTCCCAGCCCAGCTCGGTGTCGGCGACGGCGTTGAGCCGCTCCACGTCGTAGGCCCGGCCCAGCAGGTCGCGAGTCGTGTCGCCGAGCAGCTGCTGTTCTTCGGTCAGGTCGAAGTCCACGGTTGCCTCACAGTCCCAGGATGGTCGACGCGATGATGGTGCGCTGGACCTCGTTGGTCCCGCCGTAGATCGACGTCTTGCGGTAGTTCAGGTAGCGCGGGGCCGTCTCGTACGCCCAGTGGTCGGGAGCCTCGTCGTCGGCGGCGCCGACGGGGACGGCGTCGGGGCCGGCGACCTCGAGCAGCAATTCCGTGGCCGCCTGCTGCAACTGGCTGCCGCGCAACTTGAGGATCGACGACGCCGGGTTGGGCTTGCCGTCGGCCTCGGAGCCGCTGACCCGGCGCTGCGTGATCTCCAACGCCAGCACCTCGTTCTCGACCTCGACCAGCCGGGAGGCGAACAGCGGATCCTGCAGCAGCGTGCCACCACCGGGCATCGGCACCTTGGCGGCGTACTCCCTGGCCTGTTCCAGCCAACGCTTCGTGAGCCCGATGCGCGCGATCCCCGACCGTTCGTGGCTGAGCAGGAACTTGGCGTATCCCCAGCCGGCATTCTCCTCGCCGACGAGTTGGTCGGCCGGGATGCGGACGTCGTCGAAGAAGACCTCGTTGACCTCGTAGCTGCCGTCGACGAGCTTGATGGGGCGCAGCGTGATTCCCGGCGTCGACATCTCGGCGAGCAGGAACGAGATGCCGGCCTGCTTCTTCGGGGCGTCGGGGTTGGTGCGGGCCAGCACGAAGATCCAGTCCGCATACTGGCCGAGCGTGGTCCAGGTCTTCTGCCCGTTGATCACGTACTCGTCGCCGTCGCGCACGGCGGTGGTGCGCAGCGAGGCCAGGTCCGATCCGGCTTCGGGCTCGGAAAAGCCTTGGCACCACCAGATGTCGAGGTTGGCCGTAGGTGCCAGAAAGCGCTTCTTGAGGTCCTCGGAGCCGAACTGCGCGATGACGGGGCCCACCATGCTGGCGTTGAAGGCCAGCGGTTCGGGGACGCCGGCCAGCTGTAGCTCGTCGGCCCAGATCTGCTTGCGGATGGGCGACCAGTCCTGACCGCCCCACTCGACGGGCCACCCGGGCACGGCCCAGCCGCGCGCGTTGAGGGCCCGCTGGCTGACCACCATGTCATCGGGGTAGCGGGGGTGACCGGACTTCACCCGCTCGCGGAGGTCGGCCGGGATCTCGGTGGTCAGGAACTGCCGCAGTTCCTCGCGGAAGGCGACGTCCTCGTCGCTCAGAGCCAGCTTCACGATGTACCTCGGTCCTTCGTCGGGGCGCGAGAGGGTTTCTACCCCACGAGGCTAGCCGCCACTCGTCGGGGTCACGGCGTCATCGATGCGTCACGGGTCGCGGTGCGGGATTCACGCGCCCGAGTCGTCGGTGGGGTGCGATAGAATCGAACACATGTTCGATGCTTGGTCTGATCTCGACGACACCACCCTGCTGGTGACCGTCGGCCTGGAACTGCGCGCCGAACGCCGCGCCACCGCCGCCAAGGTCATCGCCGCCGGGACCTTCCTGCACCGCCGACTGGCCGCGGCCACCCCCGCCAGCGGCCTGTGGGCCGTCGACGACGTCGGCGCCGCCGCCGCGGAATTGGCCGCAGAACTGGGCATCAGCCGCTTCCGGATCCAGCCGTTGATGGAACTGGGCGTCCAACTCCGGGACCGCTTCCCCACGGTCACCGAACGCTTCCTGGCCGGCGACCTCGACCTGCGGGTCGTACGCGCCATCCACGACCGCACACTCCTGCTCAACGAACCGGACCTGGTGACCCAGGTGGACCGGCACTGCGCCGATCACGCGGCGGCCTGGAACCACCTCTCCGATCAGCGCCTCACCGACGTCCTCGACTGGCTGGTCGTCCAACTCGACCCCATGGCCACCCGCCGCCGCCGCGCACGCCGCGACCACCGCTACGTCCACGTCCTACCGAGCTTCGAAGGCGCCTGCCAACTCGACGGAGAACTGCCCGCCCTCGACGGCGCCCGCCTCGACGCCCGCCTGGACGCCGTCGCCGCCACCGTCTGCCACCGCGACGACCGCACCCGCGACCAACGCCGCGCCGACGCCCTGATGGCCCTCGTCGACGGCCACCACCACCTCACCTGCACCTGCGGCACCCCCGACTGCCCCGCCGCCGGCGAGGCCGACACCCGCCCGGCCACCAGCGTCACCGTCTACGTCCTCGCCGAACACGCCACCCTCACCGGCGACGCCGACACCCCCGCCTACCTGCCCGGGCACGGCCCCGTCCCCGCCGACACCGTCCGCGACCTCGCTCAAACCGGTAACGCCACCGTGCGGCCCCTACCCGCGGCGGCCGAGCTGGACACCGAACAGTCCTACCGACCCTCCCGCCGCCTGGCGGCCTACCTGTTCTGCCGCGACCTCACCTGCCGCTTCCCCGCCTGCGACCGCCCCGCCCAGCACTGCGACCTCGACCACACCATCCCCTGGCCGGCCGGGGCCACCCACCCCTCGAACACCAAGGCCTACTGCAGGTTTCACCACCTGCTCAAGACGTTCTGGACCGGACCCACCGGCTGGACCGACACCCAACACCCCGACGGCCGTGTCACGTTCACCAGCCCCACCGGGCGCACCTACACCACCACACCCCTGGGCGCCTGGTTCTTCCCCCAACTAGCCACCCCCACCAACACCACCCCGGCCACCACCACCCCCGCACCCCCAGGACGCGACCACTGCACCACCCGCATGCCCCTGCGCCGCCGCACCCGCACCGCCGAACGCACCACCCGCCACACCCGCGAACGCGCCACCAACGAAGCCATCGCCGACGCCAACCCGCCACCCTTCTGAACCACCCTCCTCCGCCGAGGTTCGACCAGCACGGCCCGCCGGTGTTTCCGGCAGCGGCAATCCGGGCAAGTCCTACTGACATGCCCACGCTGCTGTGGTTCCGCCGTGACCTGCGCCTTCACGATCTGCCCGCAATGCTCGACGCCGCCGAACCCGACGGCGAGGTATTGGCCTGCTACGTCTTGGACCCGCGGCTACGCAACTCCGCGGGGGCGCGGCGGCTGCAATACATGTATGACGCCCTGCGCGAGGTGCGCGACGGCCTCGACGGCAAGCTGCTGGTCACCACCGGCCGGCCGGAGAAGCGAATTCCCGCGCTCGCCGAGCGAATCGGCGCCTCGGCGGTGCACGTCTCGGGGGACTTCTCCCCGTTCGGCATTCGGCGCGACGAGGCGGTGCGCGAGGCGCTGGGCGACGACGTGCCGCTGGAGGCGAGCGGATCGCCGTACCTGGTGTCGCCCGGCCGGGTGACCAAGAACGACGGCACCCCCTACAAGGTGTTCACCCCGTTCTTCTCGGCGTGGCGCGAGCACGGCTGGCGCGCCCCGGCCAAGACCGGGCCCAAGACCGCCACGTGGATAGACCCGGCCGACGCCGACGGCAAGAACGACATCCCCGACGGCGACGCCGAGCTGGACATCCCGGCCGGCGAGAAGGCCGCCCGCCGGGCCTGGAAGGCGTTCGTCGCGGACAAGCTCGAGAACTACGCCGACGACCGCAACCGGCCCGACCTCGACGGCATCAGCCGGATGTCGGCCCATCTCAAGTTCGGCGCCATCCATCCCCGCACCATGGCCGCCGACCTCGGCCGCGGCAAGGGCGCCCAGGCCTACCTCCGTGAGATGGCCTTCCGCGACTTCTACGCGAGCGTGCTCTACGACCGGCCGCGCAGCGTCTGGTGGAACTGGAACGACGCCTTCGACGGCATCCAGGTCGACGAGGACGCCGACGCCAAGAAGCGCTTCGAGACGTGGAAGGCGGGCCGTACCGGCTTCCCGATCGTCGACGCCGGCATGCGCCAGCTCGCCGAGTCCGGCTTCATGCACAACCGGGTACGCATGATCACGGCCTCGTTCCTGGTCAAGGACCTACACCTGCCGTGGCAGTGGGGGGCGCGCTGGTTCCTCGACCAGCTGGTCGACGGCGACATGGCCAGCAACCAGCACGGCTGGCAGTGGGCGGCAGGCTGCGGCACCGACGCCGCCCCGTACTTCCGGGTGTTCAATCCGACGACACAGGGCGACAAGTTCGATCCCGACGGCGCCTACGTGCGCCGCTGGGTGCCGGAATTCGGCACCGACGACTACCCGGAGCCCATGGTCGACCACAAGGCGGAACGTCAAGAGGCGCTGCGCCGATACGAGCAGATCCGCTGACGTACGACGCCCTGTCGTATGCCAGAATGACCCCAGCCTGACATCCATCCCGAGGAGCTGCTGTGGCGAACACCGAGGTCGAGCGACACACCGGAGTCGACGTCGAAGACGTGCCGTCGGCGAACTGGGGCTGGTCGAAGGAGAACCACCGCGCCATCCACGTCGGCGGCATCCTGTCCGCGATCTTCCTGCTGTGCATGCTGCACGGCAACCACACCGGCAAGGTCGAGGACATCTTCCTAATCGGCTTCGCGGTGCTGCTGCTGGCCTTCGTGGCCCGCGACTGGTGGATGCGCAGCCGCGGCTACCTGCGCTAACCGACCGTCAGCCCTGCGCGGCGAGCTGCCCGCACGCGGCCGCGATCTCCCGGCCCCGGGTGTCACGCACCGTGCACGACACCCCACGCCCGCGCACCCGGGCGACGAACTCCCGCTCCACCGGCTTGGGGCTGGCGTCCCACTTGCTCCCCGGCGTCGGGTTCAGCGGAATCAGGTTGACGTGTGCCAGCGGCCCCAGCGCCGAGTGCAGCAGCTTGCCCAGCAGATCGGCGCGCCACGGCTGGTCGTTGACGTCGCGGATCAGCGCGTACTCCACCGACACCCGCCGCCCACTGGACTGCGCGTAGTACTGGGCGGCGTCGAGGACCTCGCGCACCTTCCAGCGGTTGTTGACGGGCACCAGGGTGTCGCGCAGCTCGTCGTCGGGCGTGTGCAGTGACAGTGCCAGCGTGACGCCCAGCTTCTCGTCGGCGAGTTTGCGGATCGCAGGCGCCAACCCCACCGTCGACACCGTCACCGACCTGGCCGAGATGCCGAATCCGTGCGGTGCGGGCGCGGTGATGCGGCGGACGGCGGCCACGACGCGGTTGTAGTTGGCCAGCGGCTCGCCCATGCCCATGAAGACGATGTTGGACAGCCGGTCGTCGTGGTCGTCGCGCATGGCGGCCGCCGCAGAACGGACCTGCTCGAGGATCTCGGCCGTGGACAGGTTGCGGGTCAGCCCGGCCTGACCGGTGGCGCAGAACGGGCACGCCATGCCACACCCGGCCTGCGACGAGATGCACACCGTCGCGCGTTCGGGGTAACGCATCAGCACCGACTCGAACGTGGTGCCATCCCCGGCGCGCCACAGCGTCTTTCGCGTCTCGCCCGCATCGCAGGCGATGCTGCGCAGCGGCGTCATCAGTTCGGGGAACAGTGCGGCGGCCACCTGGTCCCGCACCCCGGCCGGGAGATCGGTCATCTGCCGCGGGTCCGCGATGAGCCTGCCGTAGTACTGGTTGGCGAGCTGCTTCGCGCGGAAGGCGGGCAGACCGAGGTCGGCGACGGCGGCGGCGCGGCCGTCGGCGTCGAGATCGGCGAAGTGCCGCGGCGGCATGCCGCGACGAGGGGCTTCGAAGACAAGATCCTGCGTCATGTTCCGTCCAGTATCAGGCTTGTTCGGTCAAAAGGTCACGCACGGCGGTCTCGACGGCGCCGAGCACGTCGGGGTCCAGCCCGGCGCGCCCGCGCACGAACACCGAGGCCCGGTTGGCGGGCGCCAGCCCCTCGGCGGGGCACAGCCCGTCGGGCAGCTTGCCGAGTATGGGCAGCAGTGCGATGCCGAGGCCGGATCGCACGGCCGCGAACAGGCCGGACAAGTCGGCGCTCTCGGCCGCGATGCGGTAGTCGACGCCGAGGCGGTCGAGCGCGGCGAAGGTCGGCTCGCGCAGCGTGCACGGTTCGGAGAACATCACCACCGGCAGCGGCTCGGCGGCGGTGAAGCTGCGCGCGGCGACCCAGCGGAGCGCGACCATGCCGGACGCGTTGGCGGGGTCGAGTCCGGAGCCGTCGAGCATCACCGCGACGTCGACCATGCCGTGCTCGATGGCGTCGGCCAGCATGACGTTGCGGTCCAGGCGGAAACGCAGGCGCCAGTCGGGCAGCCGCTGCGCCAGCGCGGCGGTCAGGCCGGGCAGCATGACGTCGGCGCCGTGTTCGGTGGCGCCGAGGAGCAGCACCTGCTCCTTGACGGCACCCAGATCGGCGAGCGCGGCGTCGTGCGCGGCGAGGATGGTGCGGGCGTGCGCCAGGACGCGGTGCCCCAGCTCGGTGAAGGCGACGCCGCGTCCGGAGCGTTCGACGACGGCGCCGCCGACGACCGACTCGATGCGTCGCACGTGCTGGCTGACGGCCGACTGCGTCACGTGCAGCACGGCGGCCGCCCGGTGAAATCCACCACAGTCGGCGACGGCGACGACGCTGCGCAGCGGAGCGATGTCCAGCGCGTCTGCCATGCCGCCAACGTACGCCGATCAGCACAGACGATCAAAAGATGGGTTGGTCCCCGCACGCGGGCGACTCCTGTCGGCCGATTGATTAGCGTCGACGATCGGTCGTGATCGTCGTTAATCGTTGGACCCGGCCCCGGTGAGGTGCCCACGATGACTGCCATGACGCCCGCCCGGATGCCTGCCCGCACGGCTGCCGCCGTCACGTTCTTCTATGCCTTGGGTTACCCCGTCGGCAACATGGCCGTCCACGCGCTCTCGCCGATGGTCGTGCTGGCGGTGCGCTTCGGTATGGCCGCGGCCATCCTCGGCTCCTGGGCCACCGTCGCCAGGGCGGGTCTGCCCGGCGTGCGCAAGCTCGGCCACGTCGCCGTGGTCGGGCTGCTGATGCAGGCCGTGCAGTTCCTGGCCCTCTACGTCGCCATCGACCACGGGGTGCCCGCGGTGCTGTGTGCCGTCGTGATCGCGATGAACCCGGTCGCGACGGCCATGCTGGCCGCGGCGTTCCTGCGCGATCGGTTGACGCCGGGGCGCATCGTCGCGCTGGTGCTGGGCGTGGCGGCCGTGCTGTCGGCGTGCGCCAGCCGGCTCGTCGGCGAGGGCGGTGTCGATCCCGTGGTCGGGTTGCTGCTGGTGGCGCTGCTCGGCCTGGCGGCGGGCGGGGTGTATCAGCAGCGGTTCTGCGCCGACGTCGACTTCCGCACGTCCACGGCGGTGCAGAACGCGGTGGCGTTCGTGCCCGCGCTGGCCCTCGCGCTGTCGGCACCGATCGAGGTGCACGACGCCCGCCAGGCGGTGCTGGCCGTGGGCGGTGTGGTGTTGCTGAACGCCGTGATCGGGGTGTCGCTCTACGTGCGGGCGATCAATCTGCACGGCGCGTCGTCGGTGGCCATGCTGTTCTGCGTCATCCCGGCCGTCGCGGGCGTGCTGTCGTGGCTGATGCTCGGCGAGCACGTCGACGTCGGGATCGGCGTCGGGCTGGTGCTGGGTGCGGTGGCGTGCTGGCTGAACGTGCGGTCGGGGTCGAGGAGCGACCGGGGGCGAGGCCAGACCGGCGGGCAGGAGCGCAGCGACCCGGGACGAGGACAGAACGGCGGGCAGGAGCGCAGCGACCGGGGATCAGGCCAGAACGGCGGGCAGGAGCGCAGCGACCCGGGATCAAGCCAGACCGGCGGGCAGGAGCGCAGCGACCCGGGGCTAGGCCAACAGCGTGAGCACGATCCAGCCGACGACGGCGGACGGCAGCATGGCGTCGATGCGGTCCATGATCCCGCCGTGCCCCGGTAGCAGGGTGCCCATGTCCTTGATGCCCAGGTCACGCTTGACCTGGGATTCGACGAGGTCGCCGCAGACGCCGGTGACGACCAGCAGCAGCCCCAGCGGCACGCCGACCCACCATGGCTTGTCGAGCAGGAACGTCACGATGAGCACGGCTGCGCCGATGCCGAACAGCAGCGAACCGCCGAGCCCCTCCCACGACTTCTTGGGGCTGATGGCCGGGGCCAGCAGGTGCTTGCCGAACAGCACGCCCGCCACGTAGCCGCCGATGTCGGCGAAGACCACCGTGGCGATCACGGTGAACACTCGCACGCCACCGTGGTCGGCGAAGATGAGCAGCGCGGTGAACGCCGCGCACATCGGGACCCAGGTGGCGAGCAGCACGGTGGCCGCGATGTCGCGCAGGTAGTTGACGGGCTGTTGGGCGAGCCCCTGGCCGAGCAGTCGCCACACCATGCAGACGACGACGGTGCCGCCGTAGGCGCCCAGCAGGCCGGCCGCCCCGAAGGGCCACGTCAGCCAGATCATGGCCTGGCCGCCGAGCAACAGCGGGATGGCGGGCAGCACGTAGCCGTGTTCGCGCAGCCGGCGAATCACCTCGTGGGTGGCGATGGCGATGGCGACCGCGAGCAGCAGCAACCACCAGGTGGGCGCGAACAGCAGGGTGCCGATGGCCATGGCGCCCAGGACGACGCCGACCGCGATGGCTGCGGGCAGGTCGCGCCCGGCACGGCCGGACTTCTTGGCGGGCGGGCCGTCCGCGGGGGTGGTGTCGGTGGCCACGGGTTAGGTCACTGAAGGTCGGCGCGTGGGGCCTAGACCTCCAGCAGCTCCCCTTCTTTGTTCTTCACCAGCTCGTCGATCTGGCTGGTGTAGGTGCCGGTGGTCTTGTCGAGGTCCTTCTCGGCGCGGGCGACGTCGTCCTCGCCGGCGTCGCCGTCCTTCTTGATGCGGGCCAGTTCGTCCATGGCCTTGCGCCGGATGTTGCGGACCGAGACCTTGGCGTCCTCGCCCTTGCCCTTGGCCTGCTTGACGAGTTCGCGGCGGCGTTCCTCGGTGAGCTGCGGGACGGCGATGCGGATGACGCTGCCGTCGTTGCTGGGGTTCACGCCCAGGTCGGAGTTGCGGATGGCGTCTTCGATGGCCTTGAGCTGGTTGCTCTCGTAGGGCTTGATGACGACCAGTCGCGCCTCGGGGACGTTGATGCTCGACAGCTGGGTGATGGGCGTCATCGAGCCGTAGTACTCGATGTTGATCCGGGCGAACATGCCGGGATTGGCGCGGCCGGTGCGGATGGACGCGAGGTCGTCGCGGGCCACCGCCACGGCCTTCTCCATCTTTTCCTCGGCGTCCAAGAGGGTCTCGTCGATCACTCGGTGTTCTCCTTCGTCCGCACGCCAGCCGTCTCGGGTCGCCCCGTCACGAGGCGACCAATGTACCGATCTTCTCACCTGCGACCGCGCGAGCGATATTCCCGTCGGTGAGCAGGTTGAAGACGAGGATCGGCATGCCGTTGTCCATGCACAGGCTGAACGCCGTGGCGTCGGCGACCTTCAGTCCGCGGTCGATGACCTCGCGGTGGGTGATGGATTCGATCATCTTCGCGTCGGGGTTGGTGCGGGGGTCGTCGTCGAAGATGCCGTCGACGGCCTTGGCCATCAGCACCACCTCGGCGCCGATCTCCAGCGCGCGCTGCGCCGCGGTGGTGTCGGTCGAGAAGTACGGCAACCCCATGCCGGCTCCGAAGATCACCACGCGCCCCTTCTCGAGGTGCCTGCGCGCGCGCAGCGGGATGTAGGGCTCGGCCACCTGACCCATGGTGATGGCCGTCTGCACGCGGGTGTCGATGCCTTCCTTCTGCAGGAAGTCTTGCAGGGCAAGGCTGTTCATGACGGTACCGAGCATGCCCATGTAGTCCGAGCGCGTCCGTTCCATGCCCCGCTGCTGTAGCTGGGCGCCGCGGAAGAAGTTGCCGCCGCCGATGACGACGGCGACCTGGGCGCCGTCGCGGACGACCTCGGCGATCTGCCGGGCGACGAGCGCGACCACGTCGGGGTCCAGGCCGACCTGGCCACCCCCGAACATCTCACCGCCGAGCTTGAGTAGCACGCGGGCATACTTCCTCGGCCTGTTGGCCTCGGTCATCGGGCTCCTCCGTGTCGAGCGGAAAGTGGCGCCCTCAATCCTGCCTCGTGGGACGAGCCCGACGCCCCACGGGTGGCCGCTAACCCAGGTTCGCCGTCCGCAGCCAGGCCGGAACGGACGTGCGTGCGGGCGTCTCGTCGCGGACGTCGGGTCCCGCGAACCCGCGGAAGCCCTCGCCGGCATACTCGGACACGTTGGCGTGGATGCGACCATGCCACCGGCCTGTCAATCTACTTGATATATGTCAAGATTATTGACATGACCGAAGAAGGCCGGCCCCTCGGGTACCTGCTGCACCGCGTCTACGCCCGGTTGCGCGTCGAGGTGTCGACCGCCGTGCTCGAACCGCTCGGCCTGACGTTCCCGCAATACCTCTGCATGCGCGTCCTCGCGCACACCCCCGGACGGTCCAACGCCGAATTGGCGCGTGAGATCGAGGTGTCGCCGCAGGCGATGAACATGGTCGTCCGCGGCCTGCAGGAACGCGGCCTGGTCGCCCGGCCCGCCACCGTCACCTCCGGACGCTCGCTACCCACCGAACTCACCCGGGAGGGCACCGCACTGCTGGCACGCACCGACGCCGGCATCCGCGACGCCGAACGGCGGGTGCTGGCCCCGCTCGACGCCGCCGACCAACGACGTCTGCGCCGCCTGCTCGCCGACGTGGGATGACCGCTGGGCTAGTGCCCGTGACATGCCCTCGGCGGTGACGGCGGCAGGTCCAGCGCTGGGTTGCCGTCGAAGAACCCCACCGGCTTGAGGTGGAATCCCGCGTAGGCGCACGGCATCACGGGCCAGTCCTCCGGACGCACGACGTGATGCGCGCCCAGGGTGTACCAGAGCACGACGTCGGTGTCCTCCAGCGGTTCGTCGTCGGCGACGAACTTGGGCAGACCCTGCGCGTCGGCCGACTGGTACATGTAGTCCCCGGCGGCGAACATCTCCGTCGGGTGGTATCTGGTCACCCACAGGTTGTGCTGCACGAACCGGGCGCGGTCGTAGATGTAGGAGCCCTCCTGCACCATCACGGGGACGATGTCCTTGGGCACCAGCTTGTAGGCCACCGGTGATCCCAGCTCGTTGACCTTCGACGGGTTCGCGACCTTCCAGTACCGCCCGGTCTGCCAGTTCCAGTCCCGCGCGCCGTCGGCCTCGGACGCCACCAGCGCCTCGCGCGTGATCCAGGCGTTGCGGTGCGGGTTTAGTTCCGGGTCCGGTTCCGGGATCGAATCCACCTCGTAGACACTGTTGTTCGCCCCGTCGACGCTCATGTCCAGGCGGAAGTTGAAGAAGTGCTGATGGTTGGGACCGTAGATGCCCGGCGCCACCAGCTTGCCCCACCGCGGCGTCTCCCCCTCGGCGACCGCACCGGTGGTCAACACACCGGAGAGCTTCACCTCGACCTCGATCGAGGCGTCGTTGTACAGGTACCAGAAGAACCCGTACTCGTAGTTCCCGACGGTGCAGATCATCGAGATGACCAGTCGCCGGGAGCGTCGCACCTCGACCTCCTCGGTGCGGAAGTCGGTGTGCTTCCAGGAGATTCCGAAGTCCTCCTCGTGCATGCAGATGGCGTTGTCGATCGTGACGGCATTGCCGCTGGAATCGTTGACCGTGCCGTCGAAGTAATGGATCTCGCCGAGGCAGTCGCACCCCAGGGTCAACGGGTTGGCCGAGAACCCCATGCCCACCTCGCCCATGTCGAACACGTTCTTGTTCCAGTGCGTCGGAGACGTGTCGCCATAGGGCACCACCATCTCCGAGAGCGACCCGCGGTAGAGGACGGGCCGGGTCCGACCGCGGTCGGTGTAGGTGACCTCGTGCAGCGTCAACCCTTCCCGCGGGTTGAAACCGATGCGCAGGGACCACTTCTGCCACTGCACCTTCCACCCGTCCACGGTGAAGCTGGGCCCGTCGGGCTGCGTGATCTCGATGGGCTTGACGTCGTCGCGGAACTGGGTGAACGCCGGGCGGTTGTCGGGCGAGAACATGAACTTCTCGCTGTAGTTGCCCGCCGTGGGCGGCAGCGCCACCACGCCGTGATCCTCCACGTCGAGCACCGCCATGGCGTCGAGGTCGAAGGTCACGATGAGGCCCTCCACCGGCCGGGCGTAGCCGTGTTCGGACGGCGCCGCCCGCATGAACGTCAGCGGCCGACAGATCAGCGCCGAGGAGTCGTAGTGGTCCTGGGCGCCGTAATAGCCTGCGGGCCATGGGTCGATCATCGCCAGCGAGAAGTCGGTGACGCCACGCTTGCGCATGGCCTCCTGCCACCGCGGGTCCTCGCGCACCCGCTCCTCCACGCCCGTCATGTGTTCGACGAGATAGGACGGGAACCGGCCCGGCACCGCCGTCCACGATTCGACGACGCGGGCGTCGAGGTCGACGATCGCCTCGTAGAGCTGCTTGACCGTCGCGTCGTACGTCGAGGCGAACGCGCACCGCGGCACGTCGGTGCGCCCCTCGAACGTCAGCTCGGCGGTCTTGGCCGGTTCGGCCAGCTGGATCATGACGAACTTCAGCGTCGGGCGGCCGTACTGCGACGCCATGACGATGGCCGCGGCCGCCTGGATCTCGTCACCCGAGAGCGGATCCAGCGGATAGGCGGCCGCACCGGCCCTCGTTCCGGCAACGGAAAGGGTGTCTTCCATGGTCATTTCGTGGGTTCCTCCGAGGTCAGGTCGAAGACGGCCAGATGGGCCAGCGCGTCCTCCTGCGACGTCTTGCGGGCCGAGCGCCTACCGAAGACGTAGACCACCAGGCCGAGGGCGAACATCCCCAGGCTGATGCCGCCGACCCACGTCATCCAGGTGGCGGCGGGCACGTCGATCCAGGGCGTGACGAACGAGTAGTAGATGCCGCCGACGGTGCCCAATGATCCGACGATCACCACGGCCCACACGCCCACCATGCCGCCCGGGATGCGCCAGAACGTCTCGTTCTCATAGCGATCGGCGTACTTCTTGCGGGCCACCACCACCGGGATCAGGAAGAAGAACCCGGACAGCAGCCACACCGTGCTCAGTCCGCCCTGCAGGTAGATCGTGACGTTGGCCATGCTGCTCTGCGAGTACAGGCCCACCAGGATCAGCGACGAGATGACGCCCTGGATCAGGATGGCGGTCACCGGGTTTCGCGTCCGCGGGTTCAGGTGGGTGAAGATGCGCGGCAGGTGCCGCTCCAGGCCGGAGACGAAGATGAGCCGCGAGTAGGCCACCTGGTAGGTCATCAGGGCGACGATGATGATGAACGCCAAGACGACCGCGCACACCTCCATCAGACCCGGGAAGCCGGCGACGTCGAGCATGCCGATGATGCCGGTGACCGGATCGATCTCGTCGGACGGCAGGGCCATCACGGTGCCGAGGGTCGTCAGCAGGTAGATCGCGACGAGGGCGGTCGAACCCCACAGGATCATCCGCGGGCCGCTCTTGCGCACCGACAGGAACTCCGCACCCATGTTGTAGGGCGTCTCGACGCCCAGCAGGTACAGCAGGACGGTGCCGTACAGGAAGCCGGCGACGGCGAAGTTGGGGATGGTCGCCTCGGCCCAGCTGAACGGTGTCGCCGACCCGTGGTTCACCGCGAAGAGCAGCCCGGAGACGAAGATGACCAACGTCAGCACGCCGTAGACGACGAACACGACGTTCATGATCTTCTGGTTGGCGGCCAGTTTCGCCAGCGCCAGACCGATGACGGTCCACAGGATCACCAGCTGCAAGATGATGCTGGTCGTCAGGCCCAACTCGGTGTGGAACGCCAGCAGCAGGAACTGCAGGACGACGGCCGGGGAGCTGGCGGCGTTGAGGATCACCGGCACCCACGACAGGTAGCCGCCGATGAAGCCCCACGTCTCCCCCATGGTCCGGTAGGCCCAGATGTACACACCGCCCTGGCCCGGCCACAGGTTGCCGAGTTCGACGACCGCCATGCCCGCGGGGATGAGGAACGTCAGGATCCCCAGCACCCACATGGGGATGGCGGTCCAGCCTCCCGCGGCCATCACCGACGATCCGGTGACCCAGCAGATGATGAACACGTAGGCGGCCGTGAGGCCGAACGTGCTCATCACCTTGGGCAGGATCTGTTCGGGGACCAGTTCGGTGGTCATGAGCTTGTCCCGGTCCGCGGGGGTTTCGAGTTCGGCGGTCATGCGATTCTCCCGTCCTTCATCCTGACGACACGGCTCGCTTCGTCGGCCACCGTGGGATCGTGGGTGCTCGCGACCACGGTGACGCCGAGCGTCGAACACAGGTCGCGCAGCATGCGCACCACCGTCTCCCCCGTGCGGTGGTCGAGGTTGGCCGTGGGCTCGTCGGCGAGCACCAGCGTCGGATTGCTGATCAGCGAGCGCGCGATCGCCGTGCGCTGCTGCTCTCCCCCGGACATCTTGGTGGGCTGGTGGTTGATCCGGTGACCCAGACCCACCAGTTCGAGCAGCTCGACGGCGCGCGTGCGCAACGCCTTTCGGTCATAGGGCTCGAACATCAGCGGCAGCTCCACGTTCTCCACCGCCGACAGGAACGGGATCAGGTTGTAGCTCTGGAAGATGAACCCGATGGTGTCGTGGCGCAGCGCGGCGAACTGACTCTCGGTGAGCGAGGCGGTGTCCTGGCCGGCCACCGTCACGGTGCCCTTGGTCGGCCGGTCGAGGCCCCCCATGATGTTGAGCAGCGTCGACTTGCCGCTGCCGCTGGGCCCCATGAGGCAGACGAATTCGCCGGGCTGCACGTCGAGGTCGACGGCGCACAGCGCCTTGACCACCTCGTCGCCCAGCTGGTGCAGCTTCCACACGTCGGCGATCCGGATCACCGGTTCGACGGCATCGGTGGCTGCCGACACGTTTTCGCTGATGGTGCCGGGTTCGGTCAGGTCGGTCATGTCAGCCTCCGGACTGCAGGGAACGGATGGGGGGACGCGACGCTGCGTTCCAGGTGGGCACGATGCTGGTGGCCAGGGCGGCCACGATGCTGACGACGACGGCGATGCCCACACCCGACAGCAGGCCGGTCACCGCGATGCCGGTGGGCACCAGGCCGACGGCGCCGAGGACGACGGCGGTGACGAACGCCAGCGCGGCGCCGGCCACCGCACCCAGCACCGCAGCGACCACCGGCTCGACGAGCAGCGCCGCGATGACGGGGTTGCGCGGAATCCCGTTGGCGCCCAACACGCCCAGCTCGCGGGTGCGACGGGCCACGGTGCGGGTGGTGGCGATCGCCACCTCGACGACGCCCACCAGCAGCACCGTCACCGCGATGAGCATGACGGCGCGCCCGATCTCCTCGGCGTGGCCGAGTGCCGCGGATCGAGCCCGGATGCCGTCGGACATCCCGAAGACGAGCACCACCAGGAACGCTCCCGTCCCCGTGGTGACGATGGGCAACACCATCTCGCGCACGCGCCGTCGCGCCGCCAGCCACCCGTATGCCAAACCCTTGCCGACGCCGTTCACTAGGCCTCCCGCAGCAGCTCGACCGGCCGCTGCTGCAACAGCCGGTGTACCGGAACCAGGGCACCCACGATCGCCATCGCGGGCAGGAACGCCGCCACCATGCCGGCCGCCTGGGCCCAGGCGACGGGAGTGGCGATGCTCGGGATCACCACGGCCACCGCGATTCCCGCGGCCGCGACGCCCACCGCATAGGCCACCACGAAGACGATCGCGGATTCGACGAGGAAGAAGTACAGCACCTCGTCGGCGAGGCCGATGCTCGACATGATGCCGAACTCGCGCTTGCGCTCGGCCACCGCCGCCAGGAACGACGACAGGGCGATCACGAAGCCGAGCGCCAGTCCGATGGTGGAGATCAGTCCCAGCGTCGAGCTGGTGACCTTGCCGGAGAACAACGCCGAGAACTTCTGCTCGAACGTCAGGGGTCCGGACCCGCCCACGGTGTCGTAGATCAGCCCGTCGCCCGCGGCGTCGGGCACCACCGCGGGGTCGGGTGTCGACGGCAGCCCGACGATGCCGCCGAACCGCGACGCCAGGTCGCGACGCTGTTCCTCACCCGCCGGCGCGGACACCGTCCACCAGCCGTTGGCGCCCACGATCGCGCCGGCCAGCCCGGAGGCCACCGTCAGGCTCTGGCCGTCGCCCTGGACCGACGCGCGCAGTGACTGCCCGCCGACGCTGAGTTCGTCACCGGTGGCGACGTGCAGCCGCTGCGCCAGTGCCGACCCCAGAATCGCGGTGCCGCTGGGGACGTCGTCGCGGCCGCGCACCGACACGGGTGCGCCGTCGACGTCGGTGACGCCCGACAGCGTGCGGGTGACGCGCCAGCCGTCGGGTACCGCGAACGTCGGGGCGGGGCCGTCGGCGACCAGGGCCTGGGCGTCGGGGTCGAAGTGCACGCCGGCTGCGGGTACCACCCACAGCTGGGCACCCTCGAGTACCTCGGTGACCGAGTCGGCACCGGTGATGGCGAAGCTCGCCGAGATGGTGCGCACGATGGTCACGCACGCGATGGCCAGGGCGATGCCGAGCACGGACAGCGTGAACCGTTCGGGCCGTCGCCGAATGTTGGCCAGTGCGAACCGGACGAGGCACGTGAACGTGTTGCCCGATGCCGAGGTCTCCACATCGCAGATCGTGGGAGCGCCCTGTTTCGCCGGTCGCCACCAGCAGTGTCGAACGCGTTAATTCACCGCGGTCCCGGTTAAGGCGATGTGTCGATCTTGCTGCGGATTTCGTCGTCCGACGGGCCGCGCCAGACCGTCAGAAGCTCGCGTGCGGCGCTCCGATGCCGGGGTCGATGCGGGTGGGACCGGCCGCCGACGGGGCCACCGGGAAGTCGAAGATCGCCGTCGGAATGTACACGGTCGCACAGGAATTGGGGATGTCGACCACCCCCGACAGCCGACCCTCGATGGGGGCGGACCCCAGCAGCAGGTAGGCCTGCTCGGGGCTGTATCCGAATTTCGTCAGATAGTCGATGGCGTGCAGGCACGCCCGCTGGTAGGCCAGATCCGAATCGAGATAGCGCTGTTCACCGTCGAGCGTCACCGAGGTACCGGAGAACGCGATCCACTCCGAGTACTGCGGGTCGGTGTTCCCGGGCATGAAGATGGCGTTCTCGTGCACGCCGTAGGTGTCCATGCCGCCCTTGATGAGATCGACGTGCAGATCCATGAAGCCACCCATCTCGATGGCCCCGCAGAACGTGATCTCACCGTCGCCTTGCGAGAAGTGCAGATCGCCGAAGGACAGGTTGGCCCCCGGCACGAACACCGGGTAGAACACCCGAGAACCCTTGGTCAGGTTCTTGATGTCCTGGTTTCCGCCGTTCTCCCGCGGCGGTGCCGTGCGCGCGCCTTCGCTTGCCACGCGGTCGAATTCGGCACCCGTCAGCGAGCCCAGGATGGCGTCCTCGGGCTCGGGCGGCAGCGCCAGCGGTGGCACCCGCTGGGGATCGGTGGCGATCAGCGCGCCCTCGCGGGCGTTCCACTTCGCGAGCAGGGCGGCACTCGGCGCCGTGCCCATCAGCCCCGGATGCACGATGCCGGTGTACTTCACCCCCGGCACGTGGCGCGACGTGGTGGTCTGGCCTGCGAAGTCCCAGACGGCCTTGTAGGCGTCGGGGAACTGCTCGGTGAGGAAGCCGCCGCCGTTGGCCTTGGCGAAGATGCCGGTGTACCCCCACCCCTGACCGGCCAGCGGACCGGAGTCCTCCTGCGGGATGGGTCCCACGTCGAGGATGTCGACGATCAGCAGGTCACCCGGCTCGGCACCCTCGATGGCGAAGGGGCCCGACAGGCAGTGCACGCCCTTCAGTGGCGCGTTGAGGATGTCCTCGGCCGAATCGTCGTCGTGGATGGCGCCGTCGAACCACTCGCGGCAGTGGGCGCGGAAGGTGCTGCCGGGCTTGACCGTCACCGCGGCGGGGATGTCGGGATGCCACCTGTTGTGCCCCACGATCTGCTGGTCGGTGAAGCGCTTCGTCGAGTCCAAGGGGAACAGCAATTCGGGCACGGGCATCCTCCAGACGGTGGTCGTCCTTCCCAGACTAGGCTGTGATGCCATGCCCACCTACCTGTTTCGCTGCGAGAGGCAGGATTGCGACGACTTCACGGCGGTGTTCCCCATGGCGTCGCGCCCCGACGAGCAACCGTGCCCCGGTTGCGGAGACGCCGCCCGACGACGCATCGGTGCGCCCGCGCTCGGCGTCGGCAACACCGCCGCCATGCGCGCGCAGGACCGCACCAGGGCCAGCGCCGACACGCCGACGGTGGTGTCGGCGCCGCCGCCCACGCAGCGCCGGGCGCCGGTCACCGCCAACCCGTTGCACCGCAAGCTGCCGCGCCCGTGATCACCCCAGCCGGTCGAACGGCCGCGCCTCTTCCACCTCGTAGGCCACGCTCAGCAGGCGGGCCTCCTCGCCGCGCCGCGCACTGAACATCACGCCCATCGGCAGCCCCGCGCTCGAGAGCCCCATGGGCAGCGAGATCGCCGGATCGCCGGTGACGTTCTGCAGCGGCGTGAACGACACCCAGTCGATCAGGCGTTCCAGCACGCGCTCGTAGTCGGCGGTGGGATCGAGGTGACCGATCGTCGGCGTCACGTCGGCCAGCGTCGGCGTCAGCAGCACGTCGTAGTGGCCCACCGCGCGCAGCACGCCGGCACGGGTGCGGGCCAGTCGCGCCATCGCCAATGGCAGCCGGTGGAGGTGGCGTCCGGCGTGCCGGGCCAACCCCAGGGTGAGGTTGTCGAGTCGACGCTCGTCGAACGTCGGCCCGAAGCGCCTGCGACCGCCGCGCACCAGCGCGAAGGCCAGCAGCGCCCAGTACAGGACGAAGTCGTCGACGAACGACGCGGGGACCGGAGGCCGCTCCAGCACGTCGACGCGATGGCCGAGCCGCTCGAGCAGCGTGGCCGCCTCGAGCGTGGCAGCGCGCGTCTCCGGCGCGGCGTCACGCAGCACCGAGCGGGTGCAGACGGCTACCCGCAACCGTTGGCGATCGGGCGCGGTGACGTCGCCGATGGGCGCCAGACGCGGACTGCGCCAAGCCTTCTCGACTTCGCGATAGAACGCGGCGGTGTCCCGCACGGAGCGCGTCAGCACGCCGTTGGCGACGATGCGGATGGGCATCTGGCGGACGTCGGCGTCCAGGGGAAGCCTGCCCCGCGAGGGCTTGAGCCCCACCAGGCCGTTGCAGGCCGCGGGGATGCGGATCGATCCCCCACCGTCGTTGGCGTGAGCGATGGGCACGACGCCGGCGGCCACCAGCGCTGCGGACCCCGACGACGATGCCCCGGCCGTGTGGTCGAGATGCCACGGGTTGCGCACCGGACCCAGCCGGGGGTGTTCGGCCGAGGCGCTGAAGCCGAACTCGGACAGCTGGGTCTTGCCCAGGGGCACCAGGCCGGTGGCCAGGTAGGCGCGGGCGAAGTCGCCGTGGGCCGCCGCGGGGCGCGGCAGCCAGGCGTCGGTGCCGTTCATCGTGGGCATCCCGGCGACGTCGACGTTGTCCTTGACGAACGTCGGGACGCCGTCGAACGCGCCCCCGAAGGGACGGGGACTCGACGCCCGCTCCCGCGCGCGGTCGAACGCCTCGTAGGCGATGGCGTTGAGTGCGGGATCGACGGCCTGGGCCCTGGCGATCGCCGCCTCGACCAGCTCGGTCGGTGAGACGCCTCCGCTGCGCAGGGCGGCGATCAGCCCCACGGCGTCGAGGTGGCCGAGGGCATCGTCGCCGAAGGCGTGCACGCGTGACATGCGCCTGACGGTACCAGGACGTACCACTTTGGCGTGCCGCGCGGGATCGGCCCGAAACGCACGTGTCCCCCCGCACCGAGGTGCGAGGGGACACGTGTGAGTCGAAGCGGCTAGGCCTGGCCGACCTCGAAGCGGACGAACCGGGTCACGGTCACGCCTGCCTCGTCGAGCAGCGCCTTGACGGTCTTCTTGTTGTCGGACACCGACGGCTGATCCAGCAGCACGACGTCCTTGTAGAAGCCGGTCACGCGACCCTCCACGATCTTGGGCAGCGCCTGCTCCGGCTTGCCCTCCTCCTTGGCGGTCTCCTCGGCGATGCGGCGCTCGTTGGCCACGATGTCCTCCGGGACGTCGTCCCGGGTGAGGTACTTGGCCTTGAGCGCGGCGATCTGCAGCGCCACCGCGTGCGCGGCCTCCTGCGAATCGCCGCTGTACTCCACCAGCACGCCCACGGCGGGCGGCAGGTCGGCCGACCGCTTGTGCAGGTAGGTCTCGACCTGGCCGTCGAAGTACGCCACCCGGCGCAGTTCGAGCTTCTCGCCGATCTTGGCGCTCAGGTCCGCGATCAGCTGCTCGACCGTGGTGTCGCCGGCAGTGGCGGCCTTGAGGGCGTCGACGTCGGCGGCCTTGGACTCCGCGGCCGCGGTGACGATCTGGTCGGCGAGTGCCTGGAACTCCGCGTTCTTCGCCACGAAGTCGGTCTCGGAGTTCAGCTCGATGAGCGCGCCGTTCTTGGCGGCCACCAGGCCTTCGGCGGTCGCCCGCTCGGCACGCTTGCCGACGTCCTTGGCGCCCTTGATGCGGAGCAGCTCGACGGCCTTGTCGAAGTCACCTTCGGACTCGGTCAGCGCGTTCTTGCAGTCCATCATCCCGGCGCCGGTCAGCTCCCGCAGTCGCTTGACGTCGGCAGCGGTGTAGTTCGCCAATGTTGTGCCTTTCCCTGATTAGGAAGCGTCGGTGGTGGTGGTCTCGGTGGTGTCCGAGTCCGGGGTACCGGCAGTGGCGCCGGCGAGCAGCTCCTGCTCCCACTCGGCGAGCGGCTCGGCGGCAGCGGCGTCGGCATCGGCCTTGGCGCCGGCACCCGAGCGGGCCTGCAGGCCCTCGGCGACGGCGGAGGCGATGACCTTGGTCAGCAGCGCCGCGGAACGGATCGCGTCGTCGTTGCCCGGGATCGGGTAGTTCACCTGGTCGGGATCGCAGTTGGTGTCGAGGATCGCGATCACCGGGATGCCGAGCTTGATGGCCTCGCTGACGGCCAGGTGCTCCTTGTTGGTGTCGACGACCCACACGGCGCTGGGCACCTTCTGCATGTCGCGGATACCACCGAGGCTGCGCTCGAGCTTGTTCTTCTCACGCGTGAGCATGAGGATTTCCTTCTTGGTGCGACCCTCGAAGCCCCCGGTCTGCTCCATCGACTCGAGTTCCTTGAGCCGCTGCAGACGCTTGTGCACGGTGGAGAAGTTGGTGAGCATGCCGCCCAGCCAGCGCTGGTTCACGTAGGGCATGCCGACGCGGGTGGCCTCTTCGGCGATCGACTCCTGCGCCTGCTTCTTGGTGCCGACGAACATGATGCTGCCACCGTGGGCGACGGTTTCCTTGACGAACTCGTACGCCTGGTCGATGTAGGTCAGCGTCTGCTGCAGGTCGATGATGTAGATGCCGTTGCGGTCGGTGAAGATGAACCGCTTCATCTTGGGGTTCCAACGTCGGGTCTGATGCCCGAAGTGCGCGCCGCTGTCGAGCAGCTGCTTCATGGTAACGACGGCCATGGCCAGTCATGTCCTCTTGTCGACGGTTGTCATCCGACGTCGGGTCGACGGCGGATCCTGGCGCCTGCTGCACACCGGACCCGTGTGGCACGGGACCGCCCGGCATGCGGGTGCAACCTGGTGTGATCCGGGGCTGCGATGCAGGCGCGCGAAGTCAGCTCGCCGAGGCGAACTGCGGAAATGAGTTTACACCGTGGATGGGCGTGCTCCGACCACGCCGACATCGCCGCACCGGCATCCATCCACAGCCGGCTCGACCACCACTTCCACTACCGCCCGCGAGACGCTGAACTGGAACGATGCCCCGTCCACTGCGAACTCGACGGCGAACTCGACGGCGATCTCGACTGGGAGCGTTGCTCGCGACCACCCTGCTGCTGGCACCGGCGCCGGGGATGGCCGCGGGCTCCCCGGGGACCGGCGGCCGACTGGACTGGCCACTGCGGCCCCGGCCCGCCGTGCTGACGACGTTCGACGCCCCCGATCCGAACTGGCGTGCCGGTCACCGCGGCGTCGACCTCGCCGGGCGCGAGGGGCAGCCGGTGTACGCCGCCGCCGCAGGCACGGTGGTGTTCGCCGGGAGTCTGGCGGGTCGACCCGTGGTGTCGATCGCGCACCCGGGCGGGTTGCGCACCACCTACGAACCGGTGCTGGCCGACGTGCGGCCCGGTGCCCGCGTCGCGGCGGGTACCGGGATCGGGCGGCTGGCCGCGGGGCACGCCGGATGTGTGGGCACGGTCTGTCTGCACTGGGGCGCCATGTGGGGGCCGGCGTCGGCCGCCGACTACCTGGACCCCCGCGGCCTGCTCGTGAGCACCCAGATCCGCCTCAAGCCCGCGTGAGCGCGCGCGTGTCTGGGAATCGGCACAACGGGGAACACCATGGCCGTGATCGCCTCCGCCAGCTCCCACCGCACCCGCCGGATGCGGTTCGGGTTGACCACGACCCTGCCGCGAGGTCGCGAACTCGCCGACTTCGCCGCCGCCGTCGAAGACGTCGGCTTCGACGTGATGACGTTCGCCGATCACCTGGTCCCGTCCCCGGCGCCGTTCGCCGGAGCATCGGCCGCCTTGGGCGCGACCCGGCGGCTGCACGCCGGAACCCTGGTGCTCAACAACGACTTTCGCCATCCCGTCGACATCGCCAGGGAGGCGGCGACGCTGTCGGCACTCTCCGGCGGCCGCTTCGAGCTGGGGCTGGGCGCCGGGCACATGAAGTCCGAGTACGACGCCGCCGGCCTGGCGTTCGACGACGGCCGCACCAGGGTGGATCGGCTGGCCGAATCGGTCGAGATCGTGACCGCGTTGCTCGCCGGCGCCGACGTGGCCGTCACCGGTTCGCACTACCGCGTGCACGCCACACCCGGCGAACTGGTGGCAACGCCGCCCCAGGCGGTGCCACTGCTGTTGGGCGGCAACGGAACTCGCGTGCTCCAGCTCGCAGGGAAGTACGCCGACATCGCCGGGTTCGCAGGCATCACGCACAACGACGACGCCACCGAGGTGCGGCTGACGCACTTCGACGGGCCGGGCCTCGCCGACCGCATCGCGGTGGTGCAGCAGGCCGCGGGCGACCGGTTCGACGCCATCGAACTCAACGCCCTCATCCAGTTCGTGGTGCCCACCCACGACCGTGCCGCCGCCGCGGCCGAACTGGCCGCCGCGATCGGGAACGTCACCCCCGCCGTGATCCTCGAATCCCCGTTCGTCCTGCTGGGCACGCACGACGAGATGGCCGAGACCCTGGTGGACCGGCAGCGGCGCTACGGCATCAGCTACTGGACCGTGTTCGACGAGTTGCCCGGTCGGCCGTCGGCGCTCCCGGACCTGGCGAAGGTGATGGCGCTGCTGCGTGGTTAGGCGCGCGGATGCGCCTGGTCGTGCACGGCGCGCAGCCGGGCCACCGAGACGTGGGTGTAGAGCTGCGTGGTGGCCAGCGAGGAATGACCCAGCAGCTCCTGCACGACGCGCAGGTCGGCACCGCCCTCGAGCAGATGGGTCGCAGCGCTGTGACGCAAGCCGTGGGGACCGATGTCGGGCGCGCCGTCGACCGCGGACATGGTGTCGTGCACCACGCTGCGCGCCTGCCGCGGGTCCAACCGCTTGCCGCGGGCGCCCAACAGCAGGGCCGCTCCCGACGCGGCCGTCGCGAGCGCGGGCCTACCGTGGCTCAACCACGCCGTCACCGCCCACTGCGCGGGCTCGCCGAACGGCACGGTGCGCTGCTTGCCGCCCTTGCCCAACACGGTCACCAACCGGCGGGACACGTCGACGTCGTCGACGTCGAGCCCGCACAGCTCGCTCACCCGAATGCCGGTGGCGTACAGCAACTCCACGATCAGCCGGTCCCGCAGCGCCACCGGATCGCCCTGCTGCGCACCGGACGTCGCCGCCGCCATCGCGTCGTGGGCCTGATCCTGACGCAGGACCGCGGGCAGCGTGCGATGCGATCGGGGGACCTGGAGCCGGACGGCCGGATCGGTCTGCAGCAACCCGCGGCGGGCCGCCCACGCGCTGAACGTCTTGACCGCCGACGTGCGCCGCGCCAGCGTCGTGCGCGCCGCGCCCGCCGCTGCCTGCGCCGAGAGCCACGACCGCAGCGCGGGCAGCGTGAGATCGGCCGGCTCCGCAGCCGTCGGGTCACGCTGCGCCAGGAACGCGAACAGCGACCGCAGATCACCCAGGTACGCGCGCCGGGTGTGCTGGGAGCGGCCGCGCTGCAGGTCGAGATACTCGTCGAATTCGTCGAGTACCGCGTCGACGTGGGCCGTCATGCGATCCACGGTCGCATCCGCACACGGCCTCGAGAAGACCGCCGGCGAGGACGTGACGGGATCGCCGAGCAGACGTGACGCGATCGATACCTCGCGACCGATCCCCTAGAGCACCGGCCGCAACGCGTCGGGCGTCAGGTCGGCCAGGCTCGGGTAGCCGTCGACGGCCATGACGAGGTCGGTCTCGGCGAGCATCGACCGCAGCACGTGGGTGACCCCGTCGGCCCCGCCGAGGGCCATCCCGTACGCGTAGGGGCGCCCGATGCCGACGGCCGTCGCACCCAGCGCCAGCGCCTTGACGATGTCGGCCCCGCTGCGGATCCCGGAGTCGAACAGCACCGGTACGCCGTCGGCCGCCGCCACCACGCCCGGTAGCGCGTCGATGGCGGGCATGCCGCCGTTGGCTTGGCGCCCGCCGTGGGTCGAGCAGTAGATGCCGTCGACGCCACCGTCGATCGCGCGCTTGACGTCGTCGGGGTGGCAGAGCCCCTTGACCAGCAGCGGCAGCGAGGTCAACGACCGCAGCCACGGCAGGTCGTCCCAGGACAGCGCGTTGCCGAAGATCGACACCCACTGCAGGACGGCGGCTTGCGGATTCTCCTCGGGTGGCTGCGCCAGCCGCGAACGGAACACCGGATCGGACATGTAGTTCTTCAGGCAGTGCCCGCGCAGCTGCGGGAAGTTGGCGGTACTGAGATCGCGCGGCCGCCAGCCGGGAATCCAGGTGTCGAGGGTGACGACGATGCCCTTGTACCCGGCCGCCTCGGCGCGCTGGACCAAGCTCGCCGCCACCTCCCGGTCGGTGGGCGTGTAGAGCTGGAAGAACCCTGGCATATCGCCGAATTCGGCCGCCACGTCCTCGAGGGGATCGTTGGTCAACGTCGACACCATCAGCGGCACGCCGGTACGGGCGGCGGCGCGCGCGGCCTCCAGGTCGCCGTGGCCGCTGCGGTCACAGATGCCGATGACGCCGATGGGCGCCATGAACACCGGCGAGGGCAGGGTCGATCCGAACAGCTCGACCGACAGGTCGCGCTCCCTGGCCCCGACGAACATCCGGGGCATCAGCCCCCACTTCTCGAACGCCGTGACGTTGACGCGCTGCGTGCGTTCGTCGCCGGCGCCACCTGCGACGTAGGACCACACCCACGGCGGCATGACCGCCTCGGCCCTGGCCTCGAGTTCGGCGTAGTCCATGGGATAGGACGGCATGTTGCCGGAGAGGCCCTGCAGGTAGATCTCGAGCTGGTAGTCGCTGAATGCCATGGCGACAGCCTGCCAGTCAGTCGGCGGTTTGCGCCTCCGCCTTGGCCAATTCGGCCTTCCACTGGCGGAAGGTCTCCTCGGTCCGGCCCCTGCGCCAGTACCCCGAGATGGAGGCCGAGGCGGCGGGGACACCGCGCTCCTTGCGCACGTATCCGCGCAGGTTGTGCATCACGGCCTGCGCCTCGCCGTGGATGAACACCTGGGGATCACCGGGCAGCCACGGGGTCTCCTTGACGGCGGCGATGAGCGGCGCGAAGTCACCGGCCTTGTCCTCGGGCACCAGGTCGGCACGGCCACCGCGGTAGATCCACCGCACCTCGACGCCCTCGGGCGCGGACAGCTCGACCTCGTCCTCGGGGCCCGCCACTTCGATGAAGGCTCGCCCGATCGCGTTGGGGGGCAATGCTTCCAGCGCGGCGCTGACTGCCGGCAAGCCGGCCTCGTCGGCGGCCAGCAGATGCCAGTCGGCATCGGGGTCGGGGGCGTAGGCGCCGCCGGGACCCATCAGGTAGACCCGCTGGCCCGGCTGGGCGGCCGCGGCCCACGGGCCCGCCACCCCTTGGTCGCCGTGCACGACGAAGTCGATGGTGATCTCCCGGCGCTCGGGATCGGCGCGGCGCACTGTGTAGGTGCGCACGACGGGGCGGCGCTCCGGCGGCAGCTCGTCGAACGAGTCGAGGGTGAGCGGCTGGGGCAGCGCGGCGACGTCGACGTCGTCGCGGACGATGACGATCTTGACGTAGGAATCGGTGTACTCACTGGGAGTGAAGGTGTCGAATCCGCTGCCGCCCAGCACCAACCGGATCATGTGGGGCGTCAACTCCTCGCTGCGCACCACTTCGAACGTATGGATCGGGCGACCTGCCACGCGTTACCTCCCAGCCATCACAACGCCTTTGACCGTCGACTATACGAGTCGGGCTGCGCGGGTAGGGGTCTCCCCGGTCCTGCGGTAGGCCCCGGTGCCGCGCTCAGCGCCAGCCGCCCGCAGGCGGCTTCGCGAGGACCGACGCCGCGAACTTGTCCTGGAAGTCCGTCGTGAGCAGGGCGCCGAAGTTGTCCTGCACGTCGTCGGGGTCGTTGGAGTCGATGTCGCGGATGGAGTAGACGAACGCCGGCCCGGAGTAACCGCTGGCCGTCACCCCGGCCAGCACGTCGACGATCTGGCGGGCCTGCTCCTGCTGGCTGACGCCCTCGTCGGTGTTGGCGGCCGTCGGCGCACCCAGCTCGGTCATCCAGATCAGCAGGTTCCCGTCGCCGTGGGTCGTCATGACGTCGTGGACGCGGGCGACGTCCGACCACCCGTTGAAGGGGTCCGCGGCGATGCCGCCCGGGTAGACGTACGGGTGCATGGCGAGCGCGTCGAAGTACCCCTTGGCGCCTGCGACGTACATGTCGTTGACGAAGTTGGGTGGCGCATCGACGCCGACCGCGGGGCTCAGGCCCGCCGCGACGACGACGCCGTGCGGCTGCACGGTCTTGATGGCCTCGTGGGCGGCCTTGAGCAGCGCCACGTAGCGGGCGGGGCGGGAGTCGGCGTAGCCGAGGAACCGCGGCAGGTTGGGTTCGTTCCACACCTCCCAATCCGAGATGCGCGCCTGGTAGCGCCGCACCACCGCATCGACGAACCTCGCGAAGTCCGCGGCGTCGACGGGCGGCGCGTACATCGGGGCCCCGGGCTGGCGCGCCCATTCCGGGGAGTTGACCAGCAACCCGAGCACCTTGAGCCCGCGCTGGCGGGCGCCGTTGATCCAGTGGTCGGCGTAGCCCCAGTCGTACCGTCCCCTGACCGGCTCGACGTGCTGCCAGTCGATGTGCACGCGGATCCACTGCGCGCCCGTCTTGGCCACGGCGTCGAGTTCGCGATCGGCGTCGGCGGGGCTCATCCAGATCTGCGAGGCGCCGACGGCAAACCCGTAGCCACCCGGCGGCGCCACCACGGGTGCGGGCGCCGCGCGGCACCCCGCCAGGGCCAGCACGACGACCTGCAGGACGGCCAGCAGTGCCCCGATGCCCACGCGGCCGGTTCGCCTGCTGCCGCGTCCACCCACCGTGCAAACGTACTCCAGCACCGGCACCGCACCTGCCAGCGAACGTCGCCCACCCGGCCTCACCCGGTCCTCACCCGGCCCATCACCCCGCCCTGCGGGCCAAGGCCCACCGCCCGTCGCGGCGCGCGACCAGCCCGGCCATCTCGAGCGCGGCCAGCGGCCCGAACAGCCGCTCGGGGGCGATGCCCGCCGCGACGGCGAGCTGGTCGGCGGTGCGGGCGCCACGCCCCGGCAGCGCCTCGTAGACCCGGCGCTCCACGTCGGTGAGGTCGTCGAGCACGTGCGTGGGATGCTGCGGCTCGGGCGCCAACTCCCCCACCCGGCCCACCAGCTCCACCAGGTCGGCCGCGCGGGTGGCGACGGCCGCCCCCTCGCGCAGCAGCACGTGACACCCCGCCGAGGCGGCCGAGGTCACCGGCCCGGGCACGGCACACACCGGCCGGCCCAGCATCTTGGCCCACGCGGCGGTGTTGGCCGCGCCGCTGCGCAGCCCGGCCTCCACCACCACCGTCGCGCGGCCGACCGCGGCGACCAGGCGGTTGCGCACCAGGAACCGGAAGCGCGCCGGCCGCATCCCCGGCGGATACTCCGAGAGCACCAACCCCTGCTGGGACACGTGGCGCAGCAGGCCGGCGTGCCCCGCCGGGTAGGGCACGTCGAGCCCGCACGCCAGCACCGCCACGGTGGCGCCGTCGGCCGCGAGCGTCGCCCGATGGGCCACGCCGTCGATGCCGTAGGCGCCGCCGGACACGACGGCGACGTCGCGCTCGGCCAGTCCGGTCGCGAGGTCGTGGGCGACGTGCTCGCCGTACCGCGTGGCCGCCCGGGTGCCGATCACCGCACACGACCGCTCGGTCACGTCGGCCAACCGCAGGGGTCCCATCGCCCACAGCACCAGTGGTGGCCACGCCTGCGGGTGGGGCGTGCCGTCGCCGCGGGCGCCGACCAGCCTGGTGAACGCCAGGCCCGGCCACTCGTCGTCCTCCCGGGTGACCAATCGGCCGCCGAGCCGGGCCAGGGCGTCCAGATCTGCTGCGGCGCAGTCGTTCTCGCGGCGCGCCTCGGTGGCGTCGCGGACGTCCCCGGCGACGGCGCCCCGACGGATGCGGGCGGCCGCCTCGACCGCGCCCACCCGGCCCACCAGCGCGGCCACCTCGGGGCACGGCGGCTCGGCGACGCGGCTGAGGTAGGCCCACGCCAGGGCCTCGTCGCGGGCCTGGTCGCCGGTCATGCCGCGCCCCCGTCACGGAAGCTCAGCGCGGTGTTGACCTCGTCGACGCCCGGGACCGTCGACCCCAGCAGATCGGCCAGCGTCCACGCGATCCGCAGCGTGCGGTCCATGCCCCGCACGCTCAGCCACCCGCTGTCCAGGGCGTGCTGCAGCGGCGCCATGGCCGCCTGCGGCGGCCGGTAGCGCCTGCGCAGCAGCGGTCCACCGACTTCGGCGTTGGTGCGGAACCCGTGGGGTGCCCACCGCTGCGCGGCGGCGGCGCGGGCGGCGGCCACACGGGCGCGCACGGCGTCCGTGGGCTCGCCCGTGGTCTGCGCGGCGATGGCCCCGGAGGAGATCCGCGACATGCGCACGTGCAGGTCGACGCGGTCCATCAGCGGACCCGAGAGCTTGCCCAGATAGCGACGCTTGACCGCGGCCGGGCACAGGCAGTCCTGGGGATCGGCGGGGGCGCACGGGCACGGGTTGGCGGCCATCACCAGCTGGAACCGCGCCGGGTAGCGGGCCACGCCGTCACGGCGCGCCAACCGGATCTCGCCGTCCTCCAACGGCGTCCGGAGCGCTTCCAGCACGCTGGTACCGATCTCGGCGCACTCGTCGAGGAACAGCACGCCGCGATGCGCGCGGCTCACGGCACCGGGTCGGGCCATGCCGGAACCTCCGCCGACCATCGCGGCGACCGACGACGTGTGGTGCGGCGCCACGAACGGTGGTCGCGTGATGAGCGGGGATTCGTTGGACAGCAGGCCCGCGACCGAGTGGATGGCCGTCACCTCGAGCGCCTCGTCGGGTGACAGCTCGGGCAGCAACCCCGGAAGCCGTTGGGCCAGCATGGTCTTGCCGATTCCGGGCGGCCCGGTGAGCATGAGGTGGTGCGCTCCCGCGGCCGCGACCTCGACGGCGTAGCGGGCGTGCGACTGCCCCACCACGTCCGCCAGGTCGGCGGCGGCCTCGGCGGCCTCGGCGGCCTCGACGTCCCAGCCGTGCGCGGCCGAGGCGTCGAGGCGATCGTCGAGGGACGCCTTGCCCTGCACCCAGGCCTGCACCTGTCGCAGATCGCGGGCGCCGAGCACCTCGATGCCGTCGACCAGGCTGGCCTCGGCCAGGTTGTCGATGGGCACCACCACCGCGGCCACCCCGGCCCGTTTGGCGGCCAGCACCGCGGGCAGGATGCCCGCGACCGGACGCACCCGCCCGTCGAGCGCGAGTTCGCCGAGCAGCACCGTCGTCTCGAGCCGCGGCCACGCCCGCTTGCGCTCGGCGGACAGGACGGCGAGCGCCAGGGCGATGTCGTACACCGACCCGACCTTCGGCAGCGTGGCCGGTGACAACGCCAGCACCAGCCGCGCCATGGGCCAGGTGTTCCCGCAGTTCGTCACGGCTGCGCGGACGCGGTCGCGCGACTCCTGCAGCGCGGCGTCGGGCAGTCCCACCAGGTGCACCCCCGGCAGACCCGAGGTGATGTCGGCCTCGATCTCGACGAGATGGCCCTCCAGCCCGCGCACGGCCACCGAGAAGGCCCGTCCAAGCGCCATCACCCCACCGCCCGCAGGTGGCTGATCTGCGGATCGGCGCCGGCGGTGATCCGCACGCCGACGACGTCGATGCGCACATGACTCCAGCTGCGCTGCTGCTCGGCCAGCCACAGCCCGGCAAGCCGGCGCAGCCGCCGCACCTTGACGGGCGTGACGGCCTGGGCCAATCCCCCAAAACCGTCACCGGTGCGCGTCTTGACCTCGACGAACACCAGTGCCGCCGCGTCGGGGTCGTCGGCGACGACGTCCAGCTCCCCCCAGCGGCATCGCCAGTTGCGTTGCAGCACTTGCCATCCCAATGCGCTCAGATGATCGACGGCCAGTTGCTCGCCGAGCGCGCCCAGTTGCGCGCGGGTCAGTGGTTGGGTCATGCCGCCACGATGCGCGGCCACCCCGACGACCACGCCCCGCCGCAGGCGATCCATCCCCAGACGACACTTCATCCCCAGCCCTCGCGTCAGGGGGTGCGCCGGCCGTCGTCGTCTACCCTGATATCGCAGATCGTGGTCTCGAATGCGAGACCGGTAGGCGAAAGAGGGGCGGCGTGGCGACGACGAGTCGTGTGAAGTCGGCGGAGCGCGTCATGGACGTGCTCGACCTGCTGGCGCGCCGCGGGATGCCGATGGCGACCATGGAGATCGCCGAGACGCTGTCGCTGCCCAAGAGCACCACCCACCACCTGCTGAACGTGATGCGCGAACGTCGCTTCGTGTCCTACTGGCCCGATCAGCGGACGTGGACGCTCGGGGTGTCGGCCTTCGAGATCGGGGCGTCCTACATGCGGTCCGGCCCGCTGCACCGGGCCGGGCAGCGCTTCATGTTGGCGTTGACCACGGCCACCAACGAGACCTCGCACCTGGCCGTACTGCAGGGCACCGACGTGATCTACCTGGACAAGCGCGAGCCCCAGACGTCGGGCGTGCGCCTGGTGACCGAGGTGGGGTCGCGGCTTCCCGCCCACCTGACGGCGGTGGGCCGGGCCATCTTGAGCCGCCTCGACGCCGAGCAGTTGTCCACCATGTACGACGGCTACACGTGGCAGTCGCGCACCGGTGAGGGACCGACGTCGCTGGCGGATCTGCGCGACGTGCTCAAAGGCGTGCGCGAGCAGGGTTACGCCTACGAACGGGGCACCACGACGTCGGGCATCGACTGCATCGCCAGCCCGGTGCTGACGCGCGACCGCCGGGCGGTGGCCGCGCTCGGCGTGGCCTACGTGTCGGCGACGAAGACCGCCGCGCAGGCCGAGGAGATGGCCACGATCGTCGTCGCGACCGCCGGAGAGTTCTCCGCGAGCTTCGGCGCGCGCGTCGACGAGTCACCCGGCAACGAAGACGCCCTGGGCATTGCCTAGCAGAGCCTGGGAACTCGCGAACTCCCCGCCCGCACCGACCGTAAGTCTGGTATTCAAGACCGATGTCTAGCATCACAGAGTCGGTGAGCACCACGGCGCTCCTGCTCGATCGAGATCTGTCGCTCACCGTCGGTACGCGCGAGTTGTCCGCCCTCTCCGACGGCGAGGTGCTGATCGACGTCGAGTACGCCGGGATCTGCGGTTCGGACCTGCACGTCCTGCGCACCGGCGACTGGGTGGCGTATTGGCCGGCCACCCTGGGGCACGAGGTCGCCGGCCGGGTGCGCACGTCGCGGCACCCGGACTTCGCACCGGGCCAGGCGGTGGTGGCGGACTCCCGGATCCCCTCGACCGTCGACGGTCACCTGCGGCACGATCGCCTGGCCGAGGATCTGCAGTGGCTCGGGGAAGCCCGGCCGGGCGGCTACGCGGGCGCCATGGTGATCCCCGGCGACAGTCTCCACCGCGTGCCCGCCGGCCTCGACACCGTCGCCGCCGTCCTGGCCGAACCCCTCGCGGTGGTGATGTGCGCCCTCGACCAGCTGCGGCTCGACGCCTCGCCCGCCACCGTCGCGATCCTCGGCTACGGCCCCATCGGCGCGCTGGCGCACGCCGAGCTGACGCGGCGCTGGCCGCAGGCCGCCGTGACGGTCGTGGAACCGAACGCCCGGCGCGCCGACCTGGCCCGCAGCCGGGGCGCCGCCGTCGACACGCTCGACGGCCCGGCGCGTCACCAGGTGGTGGTCGACGCGGCCGGCTACCCCGGTTCCCTGGAGGCCGCGATCGACGCCACGGCGTTCGGCGGCGCGGTGTTGCTCATCGCGATCGGCCACGCCGCCGCCACGGTCATGCCGGCCACCATCGTGGAGCACAGCCTGCGCGTCGTCGGCAGCGTCGGCTTCGACGACCACCACCTCGACGAGGCGCTGGCCGCGCTGGCCGACGAACCGGGCAGGTACGACCCGATCGTCACCCACACCGTCGAGCTGCCGGACGTTCCCGCCTTCCTGGCCGCGGGCGGCATGGGCGAGGCCATCAAGGTGCTGATCAGGTGTGCCCCGTGAGCGGGCCACGCCGGTACCTGATCACCGGCGGCACCAGCGGGATCGGGGACATGTGCGCCCGGCACCTCACCGCGGCGGGGCATCGGGTCTGGGTCACCGGCACCGGCGAGGAATCCGTGTCGGCGGCGCTCTCGCGGGGTTCGGCAGCCGGGGGCAGCGTTGCCGACGCCGCCGACGCCGACGCCGTGGCCGCTGCGTTCGACGATGCCGCCCGGGCGTTCGGCGGACTCGACGGAGCCTTCCTCAACGCCGGCATCGACGGCGAGGACAAACCCGCCGAGGACCTCGACGCCGCGACGTTCCGACGGGTCCTCGACGTCAACGTCGTGGGCATCCTGCACGGCGCCCAGGCCGCGTACCGCACGCTCTCCAGACCGGGGGCGCTCGTGATCAACGCGTCGGTCAACGCCATGCGGCCCGAGGCGCACTTCGCCGACTACAACGCGTCCAAGGCGGCAGCGGCGGCGCTGGCCGCGACCTTCGCGATGGAGTGGACGACCCAGGGCCTGTGCGTGACGTGCGTGTGCCCGGGCTATTTCCGCACCGCCATGACGGCCCCGTACCTCGACGACCCTCGGATCGGCGCGGAGCTGCTGGCTCGCATCCCGGCCGGACGGTTCGGGCACGCCGACGACATCGGATCCACGGTGAACTTCCTGCTGTCCAACCAGGCCCCGTTCCTCAGCGGGGCCGTCATCCCGATCGCCGGTGCCGCCAATCTCTGACCGGTGTCAACGGCATGTTACGAACCGCGCCCATCGGCGCAAAAGTCTTGCATTGGAGATCTCAGTCTCGTATACAAGACAAAGCGGCACGAGTGACGCCCGCCTCACCCCGAATCCCCGATCCCCCCGATCCCCTGGGAGCCATGCAGATGTCAACCGATCGACCCATCCTCGAGCGCGGCGAATGGCAGGGCATGTCGGCCGCCGACCGCGCCGATCTGTGCGACCGCGGCAGCGCGAAGATCTTCGACCCCGCACTCCGTGAGGGCGTGCTCGAGATCATCGAGGACGTGCGCAACCACGGTGACGCCGGACTCCTGCGCGCGCTGCAGACGTGGGACGGCATCTCCCTCACCCCCGACCGCATCCGCGTCTCGGCCGACGAGTTCGCCGCCGCTCGGAAGAAGGTCAGCCCCGACCTGCTGACCGCGATCCGCGACCTGCTGGCGCACCTGAGGTCGTTCAACGAACGGTTGACCAGCAACGGCGACTGGAGCTTCGAGAGCGAACCCGGTCTGACCGTGGGCGAGAAGGTCACGCCGATCGCCAGCGCCGGATTGTTCGTGCCCAGCGGCAAGGGCTCCTACCCGTCGGTGATGGCGCAGCTGGGGACCCCGGCCGTGGTGGCGGGCGTCGCGAAGATCGCCGTCGTGGTGCCACCGATCCCCGGCGGTGACGGCGAGGTCGACCCCGCCGTCCTGGTCGTCGCCGACGAGTTGGGCATCCACGACGTGTTTCGCGCCAATGGGCCTGCCGGCATCGCCGCGCTGGCCTTCGGCACCGAGACCGTGCCGCGGGTCCGCAAGGTGTGCGGTCCCGGCAGCCCGCCCGTCACGTGCGCGCAGGTGGAGGTGCAGCGCTACGGCACCGTGAGCGTCATGCTGCTGGGTCCCAGCGAGTCGCTCATCCTGGCCGACGACTCCGCAGACCCCTACCTGCTGGCCGCCGATCTGCTCAACGAGGCCGAACACGGACCCGACTCGACGAGCGTGTTGGTCACCGACAGCCAGGCGCTCATCGACGCCGTCCAGGTCGAGGTCGCCAAGCAGTTGCAGGACCTCCCCGACGACCGCGCCGGGTACGCCCGGCTCGCGCTGGGCACGAACGGCGGCGCCGTGCTGACCACCTCGGTGGAGGAATCCGCGGAGGTCGCCAATGCGTTCGCGCCCGAGCACATGCAGATCGCGGTCCGCGACGACGCCCGCGTGCTGGACCTGATCGTCGACGCCGGCGAGGTCCTGGTCGGACAGCACACGACGGTGTCGATGGCCAACTTCGTCATCGGCTGCCCGGCCGCCCTGCCGACGAGCGGCTACGCCAAGGTCAGCAGCGGCGTCACCGCCGACGCGTTCCGCAAGCGCACCGCGGTGGCCAAGGCCACGCCCGATGCCTTGCGGCGAATGGCGGACACCGTCATCGCCTTCACCCGACACGAGGGCTTCCCCGCCCACGAGTTCGCCGTGACCCGCCGACTCGAACAACGCTGACCCGGAGGAGAAGCCACCATGTCCGCCCTCAATCCCGAACAGCGGTCCATCGAGTACGTTCCGCATCACGAGCGCCACGGTCGCGCCCGCAGCCTGTTCACGCTGTGGTTCGGCGCCAACCTTCAAGTCACCGCCATCGCCGCGGGCGCCATCTCCGTGGCCATCGGCCTCTCGCTGCCCTGGGCGCTGTTGGCGTCACTGGTCGGCAACCTGATCGGCGCGGTCTTCATGGCCCTGCACTCCGCGCAGGGACCCATCCTCGGCATCCCGCAGATGATCCAGAGCCGCGCCCAGTTCGGGTTCTACGGCGCCGTCCTGCCGCTGATCCTGGTCATCCTGATGTACATCGGGTACTTCGCCACCACGGCGGTTCAGGGCGGAGCCGCGTTCTCGAGCCTGACCAGCATCGACATCGACGCCTCGATCGTCATCGTGGTGGCGCTGACCGTCGTGCTCGCGATCTTCGGGTACCGGCTCATCCACGCCTCCGAGAAGGTCCTCTCGGTGGTCAGCGGCCTGGCCTTCCTGTACCTGAGCTATCGCCTGGTGACCACCAACGACCTGAGCGCCGTCTGGCACGCCGGGCAGTTCTCCTGGGCGCTGTTCCTGGCCGCCGCCGCGATCGCCGCCACCTGGCAGCTGACCTACGCCCCCTACGTCGCCGACTACTCCCGCTATCTGCCTGCCGACACCTCGGTGCGCGCATCGTTCTGGTTCACCTACGCCGGCACGGTGCTCTCGACGATGTTCATGTTCGCCTTCGGCGCCACCGCCGCCGCGGTCGCCGCCGACGCCTTCGACGGCGGGTCGGTGGACTTCATCGTCGACCAGGCCGCGGGATTCCACGCCGTGTTCTTCCTCATCATCATCGGCGGTGTCATCGGCGTGAACTCGCTCAACCTCTACGGCATGTTCATGTCGACCACCACGGTGCTGAACTCGATGTTCAAGATGAAGGTGTCACCACTGCTGCGGGCGGTGCTCATCGTGGTCGTCGCCGCCATCGCCACCACGATCGGACTGGTCGGCAAGGACGACTTCCTGGGCAACTTCAGCAACTTCATCCTGCTGCTGGCCTACTTCCTGATCCCGTGGACGTCGATCAACCTGGCCGACTTCTACCTGGTCCGCAAGGAGCGCTACAGCATCGACGACATGTTCTCCCCGCACGGCCACTACGGCGGCGTGGACTGGCGCGCCATGACCGCCTACCTGGTCGGCATCGTCGTCGAGGTGCCGTTCATCGCCAGCCCCTTCTACACCGGCCCGGTCGCCACCTGGCTCGACGGCGCGGACGTGTCGTGGATCCTGGGCATCTTCATCGCGGGCGGTCTCTACGTGCTGCTGATGAAGCGCTTCCCCCACCGCCCCGGGTACCCCGAGCCGACGTTCGCGATCCCGTCCACCCCCAGCCCGCATGCCGCGGCCGCCGACGACGAACAAGAGGCCGCACCGGCATGAAGGCACGCGAAGTCCGCGCGCTGATCCAGGTCGAACCCCCGCGGCTGAACCGCCGCGCCGCCCGCCTCGACGCCTGCAAGACCGTCGAGGACCTGCACCGGCTCGCCCGACGGCGGCTGCCGCGCCCGGTCGCCGACTACGTCGACGGCGGCGCCGACGAAGAGCTGACGCTGGCCGACAACGTCGCCGCCTTCCGCCGGTGGCGTTTCACCCCGAGCGTGCTGGTCGACGTGGCGACCGTGGACACCTCCGCGGCGCTGCTCGGCCGGCGCGCCGCACTGCCGCTGGGGCTGGCGCCGACGGGCTACACCCGGATGATCTCGACGCTCGGCGAACCGGCGGTCGCCGGGCCCGCTGCCCGCGCCGGGATTCCGTACGTGCTGTCCACCATGGCGTCGACGTCGCTGGAGGACGTGGCCGCCGCCCGCGGCCTCGGCGACGCCGACCGATGGTTCCAGCTCTACGTCTGGAAGGACCGCGAGCGCACCGCCGACCTGGTGGCACGGGCCGCGGCAGCCGGGTACCGGGTGCTCGAGATCGCAGTCGACACCGCCGTCTCCGGCCACCGGGTGCGCGACGTGCGCAACGGCCTGACCATCCCGCCCCAACTGACGCTGAAGGGCCTGGTCGACATCGGCATGCGTCCCGGTTACTGGACGAGGATGCTCGCCAGCCCCGCCCTGGAGTTCGCCAACGTCGCCGCGGGTGCCGGCGGTGACGGTTACACCATCGAGAACATCACCAAGCAGTTCGATCCGTCGGTGTCCTGGGACGATCTCGCGCGGCTGCGCGACCTGTGGCCCGGCCCCGTCGTCCTCAAGGGACCCGTGGGCCCGGAGGACGCCGTGCGGGCCCGCGGTCTGGGTATCGACGGCGTGCACCTGTCCAATCACGGCGGACGCCAGCTCGACCGCACCGTGGCACCCATCGACCTGGTGGCCCCGGTGCGCGAGGCCGCGGGACCCGACGCCTCGATCTTCGTGGACTCCGGTGTGCGCCACGGTGCCGACATCGCCACGGCGCTGGCCCTGGGTGCGGATGCGGCGTTCATCGGACGCCCCTACCTGTGGGGCCTGGTGGCGGGCGGTGACGCCGGCGTCGCCAAGGTGATCGGGCTGCTGTCGGACCAGTTCGCCAGGACGATGGCGCTGCTGGGGGTCACCAGCGTCGAGGAACTGCGCGCCCGCGGCCGGTCGCTGCTGCGGCAGGGCTAGTATCGGACATGAGACTTAAGTCTGTGATACGAGACAGGAAATAGATCGATGGTGTCGCCCTCCCCCACCACCCTGCCGGCCGCCCCCGTCGTGACGGTGGGCCTCGGCCCGGTCGGCTTCGCCGACGTCGTCGCGGTGGCCCGCCACGACGCCGCGGTCCGGGTGTCCGACGAGGCCATGGCGGCCGTCGCCGAGAGTCGGGTGCGCATCGAGGCCCTGGCCGCCGACCCGACACCGGTCTATGGCGTCTCCACCGGCTTCGGCGCCCTGGCGACCCGCCACATCCCCCACGAACTACGGGCTCAGTTGCAGCGCAGCCTGATTCGTTCCCATGCGGCCGGTTCCGGCGCGGAGGTCGAACGCGAGGTGGTGCGCGCACTGATGCTGTTGCGCCTGTCCACGCTGGCGACCGGACGCACCGGTGTGCGGCCTGCGGTGGTCCAGGCCTATGCCGGTCTGCTCACCGAGGGTCTGACGCCCGTGGTGTACGAGTACGGCAGCCTGGGCTGCTCGGGCGACCTGGCCCCCCTGGCCCACGTCGCACTGGCCCTGATCGGCGAAGGGCACGTCCGCACCCGCGACGGCTCCCTGATGCCGGCGTCCGAAGCCCTTGCCGCCCATGGCCTTTCCCCCGTAGTACTGGCCGAGAAGGAAGGGCTGGCCCTCATCAACGGCACCGACGGCATGCTCGGTCAGCTCGTCCTCGCGCTGACCGACCTCGACGCGCTGCTTCGGCTCGCCGACGTCGCCGCGGCGATGAGCGTCGAGGGCCTGCTCGGCACGGAACGGGTCTTCGCAGCCGACCTGCAGGCGCTGCGTCCCCACCCCGGTCAAGCCGCGGCCGCCGCGAACATGACCCGGCTGCTGGCCGATTCGGCGATCGTGGCCAGCCACAAGACCGACGACTGCACCGTGGTCCAGGATGCGTACTCGCTGCGCTGCGCACCGCAGGTCGCCGGGGGTGCGCGCGACACCGCCGACCACGCCCGCCTCGTCGCTCAGCGCGAACTGGCCAGTGCCGTCGACAATCCCGTGGTCACCCTCGACGGACGGGTGGAGTCCAACGGCAACTTCCACGGTGCCCCGGTGGCCTACGTCCTGGACTTCCTCGCGATCGTGGTGGCCGACGTGGCGTCGATGAGCGAACGCCGCACCGACCGGTTCCTGGACCCCGCCCGCAACCATGGGCTCAACGCCTTCCTGGCCGACGATCCCGGCGTCGACAGCGGCCACATGATCGCCCAGTACACCCAGGCCGGCATCGTGTCCGAACTCAAGCGCCTGGCCGCCCCCGCCAGCGCGGACTCGATCCCCTCCTCTGCCATGCAGGAGGACCACGTCTCGATGGGCTGGTCGGCCGCACGCAAACTGCGCCGCGCCCTCGACGGACTCACCCGGGTGCTCGCCGTCGAGGTGCTCACCGCGGCCCGTGCGCTCGACCTGCGCGCGCCGCTGACCCCGGCGCCGGCGACCGCGGCCGTCGTCGCCGCGGTGCGCGAGCACGTCGACGGCCCCGGCACCGACCGCTACCTGTCCCCCGAGATCGCCGCGGTGGTCGAGTTGGCACGCAGCGGCGCGCTGGTCGCGGCCGCGGAGCGCGTGACGGGCGCGTTGTCGTGACCCGGCCCGCCACCGCCGGTCCCACGGTTCGGCCACGCCCCGTGGTCGCGGCACTTCCGCGGTACTCGCGCGCCGCCGGGCTGAACCAGGTGCGCTGGCGGGCGTCGTCGAACGAATCGACCGTGCCCCCTTCGCCACGGGTGCAGCGGGCCATCGGGGAGGCAGCCGCCCACGCGCACCTGTACCCCTCGCTGCAAGGCGACCTGCTCATCGCCGACCTCAGCGCGCGACTGGACGTCGCTCCCGAACGGATCGCCGTCGGCGGTGGGTCGCTGGCGCTGCTGCAGCACACGCTGGCGGCCTATACCGGAGCCGGGACGCAGGTGGTGCACGCCTGGCGCAGCTACGAGGCCTACCCGATCCTCGTCGGCGTCGTCGGAGCCAGCCCCGTGCCCGTCGAGCTGGACGCCACGCACACCCACGACGTCGATGCCATGCTCGCCGCCGTCACCCCGGCCACCCGAGCGGTCATCGTGTGCAACCCGAACAATCCGACGGGTACCGAGTTGCCCCGCAGCGAGATCGAACGCCTCATCACGTCGGTACCCGACGACGTGCTGGTGCTGCTGGACGAGGCCTACCAGGAGTTCGCGACGGTCGCCGCCGATGGGCTCGGCCTGGTGCGGCGCTACCCCAACGTCGTGGTCTTCCGCACCTTCTCCAAGGCCTACGGCCTGGCCGGCCTCCGCGCCGGGTACATGATCGCCCATCCCGACGTGGCCGACAACGTGCGCGCCGCGGCTCCGCCCTTCGGGCTGAGCCTGGTCGCCGAGGCCGGCGCCCGCGCGGCGTGGGCCGACACCACGCACACCGGGCACATCGTCGACGTGGTCCGCGACGGTCGCGACCACCTGCGGGCCGAGGCCGCCAGACGCGGACTCCACACTCCGGTCAGCGGCGCCAACTTCGTCTGGTTCCCGGTGGGCGCACGCACCGCCGAACTGCGGGACGCCTGTGTGGCACACGGGGTTTCGGTGCGCGCCTTCGACGGCGAGGGAATCCGGGTGACCGTCGGCGACCGCGACGCCGAGAATGCCGTGCTGGCGGCCATCGACAGCCTGCCGTGGGTCGGCACCGCCGAGCCGTCGACGCCAGGGCGCTAGACCCTCAGCGCGCGGTCGGCGGCGGGGTGTCGAACCAGCCCGGCGGAGCCACCCCGGACACCGCCCACGTCAACTGCTGCGCCGCGTGCCGAACGCGCCGCACCAACTCGTCGACGGCGAGCGACGAACGGTCGGTGCGGCGCGTCACGCTGATCGCCGCCACCGGTCGGCCGGAGTGGTCGAACGCGCACGCGGCCACCGAGTGCAATCCCTCGGTGATCAATCCGTCCTCGTCGGCCCACCCGCGCGCGCGTTCTTCGGCGAGCAGGCTGCGCAGCTGCGGCAACGAGGCCGGACCGCGACCGGTGCGGACGACGAAGGCGGTGCTCGACGGGAACAGCGCGCGCACCTGCGCCGCGGGCAGGTGCGCCAGGATCGACCGTCCGCTGGCGGTGAGGTGCGCCGGAAGTCGGACGCCGACGTCGCTGACCAACGTCACCGGCACCCGGGCGATCGCGGGCTGTTCCTTGAGCAGGTAGAGCGTCTCGGCGCCGTGCAGCACGCCGAGGTGGGCGGTCTCGCCGATCCCGTCCACCAGTCGGCGCAGCACCGGACGCGCCAGCAACTCCAACGGTTCGTGCCGCATGTAGGCCGAACCGATCTCGAAGGCGGCCACGCCCAGCCCGTAGCCGTGCTGCTCGGGCAGGTGCACCACGAAGTGGTGGTCGATGAGGACGTCGAGCAGGTGATACACCGTCGAGCGCGGGATGTTCAGCTCGCGGGCCAACGTCGCCGCCCCGACGGGACCGGTCCGCGACGCCAGCGCCAACAGCAGCTGCAGCGAGCGTCCCACCGCCGGCGAAGCACTGGACACCGACCATCCTCCGTTGATCTCGGATCCGAGACACTATCCCGAAATCGCGGCTGCGGCAAGGTCACCGAATGGGGTGTGCTGAGCATGTCGTCCACCACCCACCAGCTGCAGAAGGATTCGCGACATGACCGACCACCCCTCCGGTCCACGTACCGTGCGCGCCGCGCGCGGGACCACCCTGTCCTGCAAGGGCTGGCAGCAGGAAGCCGTGCTGCGGATGCTGAGCAACAACCTCGACCCCGAGGTCGCCGAGCATCCCGACAAGCTCGTCGTCTACGGCGGCACCGGACGGGCGGCACGAAGCTGGGAGGCCTTCGACGCCATCGTGGCGAGCCTGCGCGCCCTCGAAGACGACGAGACCCTGTTGGTGCAGTCCGGCAAGCCGGTCGGCGTCCTGCGGACCCACGAGTGGGCGCCGCGCGTGCTGATCGCCAACTCGAACCTGGTGGGCGACTGGGCCAACTGGGAGTACTTCCGCGAACTGGAGGCCGCCGGGCTCATCATGTACGGGCAGATGACGGCCGGTTCGTGGATCTACATCGGCACCCAGGGCATCCTGCAGGGCACGTACGAGACCTTCGGCGCGGTGGCCAAGAAACGCTTCGGGGGCACGCTGGCGGGCACCATCACGCTGACCGCGGGCGTCGGGGGCATGGGCGGCGCCCAGCCGCTGGCCGTCACGATGAACGAGGGCGTGGCCATCTGCGTGGACGTCGACGAGAGCCGCATCGACCGGCGCATCGCCAAGCGCTACCTCGACGTCAAGGCCACCGACCTCGACGACGCCCTGGCCAGGGCCGTCGAGGCGCGAGATGCCAAGCGGCCGTTGTCCATCGGCGTCGTCGGCAACGCGGCCGAGGTGTTCCCGGCACTGCTGGAACGCGACGCGCTGATCGACGTCGTCACCGATCAGACCTCGGCCCACGATCCGCTGTCGTACCTGCCCATCGGGGTCGACTTCGAGGACATGGCGAAGATGGCCGACAAGGATCCCGGCTACTTCACCGAGCAGGCGCAGGAGTCGATGGCCAAGCACGTCGCCGCCATGGTCGGCTTCCTCGACAAGGGCGCCGAGGTGTTCGACTACGGCAACTCGATCCGCGACGAGGCGCGCAAGGCCGGTTACGACCGCGCCTTCGACTTCCCCGGCTTCGTCCCGGCCTACATCCGGCCGCAGTTCGAGGAGGGTCTCGGCCCGTTCCGCTGGGTCGCGCTGTCGGGCGATCCCGCCGACATCGCCGCCACCGACCGCGCCATCCTGGAACTGTTTCCCGGCAACGAACACCTGCGCCGCTGGATCACCATGGCCGGTGAGAAGGTCGAGTTCGAGGGTCTACCCGCCCGCATCTGCTGGCTCGGTTACGGCGAACGCCACCGTGCGGGGCTGAGATTCAACGAGATGGTGGCCAGCGGCGAGGTCTCCGCGCCCATCGTCATCGGCCGCGACCACCTCGACTCCGGATCGGTGGCCTCGCCCTACCGCGAGACCGAGGCGATGCTCGACGGCTCCGACGCCATCGCCGACTGGCCGCTGCTGAACGCCTTGGTCAACACCGCGTCCGGCGCCTCCTGGGTGTCGCTGCACCACGGCGGCGGCGTCGGCATCGGCCGGTCCATCCACGCCGGCCAGGTGTGCGTCGCCGACGGCACCGAACTCGCGGCGGCCAAGCTCGAGCGCGTGCTGACCAACGATCCCGCGATGGGCGTCATCCGGCACGTCGACGCCGGCTACGAACACGCCGCCGAGGTCGCCGCCGAGCGCGGTGTGCGCATCCCCATGCGGGACGCCCGGTGAGCACGTTCGACTCGCTGTGGGAGTCCATCCTCGACGTCGGCCGCGACCCGGCCAGCGGCGGCTACCGTCGATTCGCCTGGAGCACCGCCGATCTGACGCTGCGCGAGTGGTTCACCGGCGAGGCCGCCCAGCGCGGCATGAGCGTCGAGGAGGACCGCAACGGAAACCTGTGGGCCTGGTGGCTGCCACCCGGGCACACCGGTGACCCCCGTGACGCGTTCGTCACCGGGTCCCACCTGGACTCGGTGCCCGACGGCGGCCCGTTCGACGGGCCGCTGGGCATCGTCACCGCGTTCGCGGCGATCGACGCCCTGCAGCGCACCGGCGTCACGCCGCGCCGGCCCGTGGCCGTCGCCGCGTTCTCCGACGAGGAGGGTGCGCGCTTCGGCGTGGCGTGCGTGGGCTCGCAACTGTCCGCCGGTGCGGTCACCGCCGAGCGCGCGTTGGGTCTGCGCGACGCCGACGGCACCTCGCTGGCCGAGGCGATGACGGCCGCGGGCCGCGACCCGCGTCACGTCGGCGCCGACCCGACGCTCACCCGGCGGGTGGGCGTCTACGTCGAACTGCACGTCGAGCAGGGTCGCGCACTCGACCTCGTCGACGAGCCACTGGCGGTGGCGTCGGCGATCTGGCCCCACGGCCGCTGGCAGTTCGCGTTCGGAGGCGAGGCCAACCACGCCGGGGCCACCCGGCTCGTCGACCGCCGCGACCCGATGCTGACGTTCGCCACGTCCGTGCACGACGCCCGCGCCCGCGCGGCCGCTCACCAGGCGGTGGCCACGTTCGGCAAGGTGCGCGTGACGCCCAACGGCGCCAACGCCATTCCCTCACAGGTGCTCGCCTGGCTGGACGCCCGCGCGGCCGACGAGGACACCTTGGCCGCCCTGGTCGCCGACATCACCGCCGACGCCACGCGCAACGCCGACGGCGACCGCACCACGGTCTCGATCGAGGCCGAATCCATCTCCCCCGCAGTGCACTTCCCAGAGGCGCCGCGGGCACGCATCCAACGCATCCTGGCACCGCGGTTCGGCGAACTGCCGGTGCTGCCCACCGCCGCCGGACACGACGCCGGCGTGCTCGCCGCGGTGCTGCCCACCGCAATGCTGTTCGTGCGCAACCCGACTGGTGTCTCCCACTCACCCGACGAGTACGCCGAGATCAGCGACTGCCGCCTCGGCGCCGACGCCCTGGCGGCCGTCATGGCGGACTGGATCGGCGGATGACCACCACCCGCTTCTGGTGCGAGCACGCGTGGCTCGGCGGGGACACCGCCGCCGACGGCGTGACCGTCGAGGTCAGCGACGGTTACGTCACCGCGGTCACCACCGCCACCGACCGCCGCGACGCCGACACGGTGCTCACCGGGCTGGTGCTGCCCGGGTTGGCGAACGCACACTCGCACGCGTTCCATCGCGCGCTGCGGTCCCGCACGCAGCGCGACCGCGGCACGTTCTGGACGTGGCGCGACCTGATGTACCGGGCCGCGGACCGCCTGACTCCCGACGGCTACTACCAGTTGGCGCGCGGGGTCTACGCCGAGATGGCCCTGGCGGGCATCACGTGTGTCGGCGAGTTCCACTACCTGCATCACGACCGCGGCGGGACGCCCTACGCGGATCCGAATGCCATGGGGCACGCCCTGATCGCCGCCGCACGCGAGGCCGGGCTGCGCATCACCCTGCTGGACACCTGCTACCTCAGCTCGGGTGTCGACGGGGCACCGCTGGCCGAGGGGCCGCAGCAGCGGTTCGGCGACGGCAGCGGGGTGCGTTGGGCCGAGCGGACCGAGACGCTGCACCAGCAGTACGCCGCCGCCGACGACGTCGTGATCGGGGCCGCACTGCACTCGGTGCGCGGTGTGCCCGTGGAGCACATGGGCGCCGTCGTGGAGTGGGCGGGTTCGCACGGCGCCCCGGTGCACGTGCACTCCTCCGAGCAGACCGCCGAGGTGGACCAGTGCCTGGCCGTCCATGGCCGCACCCCCACGGCGCTGCTGCGCGATCACGGCGTGCTCGGACCGCGCACCACCGCCGTCCACGCCACCCACCTGACCGACGCCGACGTCGACGACCTCGACACCACGATCACGGGAATCTGCTTCTGCCCCACCACCGAACGCGACCTCGGCGACGGCATCGGCCCCGCGTCGGCGCTGATGCAGACCGCGGGGCCGTTCAGCCTGGGATCGGACAGCCACGCGGTGATCGACCTGTTCGAGGAGGCGCGCGGCGTCGAACTCGACGAGCGCCTGGCCCGCCGGGAGCGCGGGCTGTTCGCCGCCGACGATCTGCTCACCGCCGCCACCGCCAACGGCCACCGGGCGCTCGGCTTCCACGACGCCGGCCGGCTGAGCGTCGGGCAGCGCGCGGACCTCGTCGCCGTCGACCTCGGATCGATCCGCACCGCCGGCGGCCCGGCCAGCGCCGAGACCGCCGTCTTCGCCGCGACCGCGGCGGACGTCACCGACGTCGTCGTCGACGGTCGCGTGGTGGTGGCCGGGCGTCGCCACGCCCGCATCGCCGCCCCCGCCCACGATCTCGCCGACGCCATCACGGCGCTGCTCGACGGCGCACCGAGCAGGAGCATCTCATGAGCATTCGCTACGACGACATCGCGGAACTGGTCACCAACGACCCCACGCAGGGCGATCACAGCCCCCTCGGAATCATCACGGATGCAGCACTTCTCGTCGACGAGGACCGCATCGCGTGGGTCGGTCCGAGCAGCGCGGCCCCGGACGCCGACGAGCGCGTCGACTGCCAGGGCCGCGCGGTGATCCCCGGTTTCGTGGACAGCCACGCCCACCTCGTCTTCGACGGCGACCGGGCCGCGGAGTTCGCCGCCCGCATGGCGGGGCAGCCCTACGACGGTGGCGGCATCGCCACCACGGTGGCCGCCACCCGCCGCGCCCCCGACGACGTCCTGGCGGCCAACGTCGCCCGCCTGAGGGGCGAACTGCGTCGCTGCGGCGTCACGACGTTCGAGACCAAGAGCGGCTACGGCTTGACGGTCGACGACGAGGCCCGCAGCCTGCGCGTGGCCGCGCGGTTCACCGACGAGACCACGTTCCTGGGCGCGCACGTCGTGCCCGCCGAATTCCGCTCGCGCCGTGACCAGTACGTCGACCTGGTGTGCACCAGCATGCTCGACGCGTGCGCACCGCATGCCCGGTGGATCGACGTGTTCTGCGATCGCGGGGCGTTCGACGTCGACGAGGCGCGGGCCATCCTGACCGCCGGCGTCGGCGCCGGGCTGCACCCGCGGCTCCATGCCGGTCAGCTCGGGCCCGGCGACGGCATCCGGCTCGCCGTGGACCTCGATGCCGCCTCCGTGGACCACTGCACCTACGCCACCGACGACGACATCGAGGCCCTGGCGGCCTCCTCGACGGTGGCGACGCTGCTGCCGGGCGCCGAGTTCAGCACGCGGGCACGCTGGCCCGACGGCAGGCGTTTCGTGGACGCCGGCGTCACGGTGGCGCTTGCCACCGACTGCAACCCCGGTAGCTCGTACACCACGAGCATGCCGCTGTGCGTCGCGCTCGCCGTGCGCGACATGCACCTGACCCCCGCCGAGGCGCTGTGGGCGGCTACCGCGGGAGGCGCTGCGGCGTTGCGCCGCACCGACGTCGGGGTGCTCGAGGTGGGCAGGCGCGCCGACTTCGTGGTGCTGGCGGCACCCAGTCACGTGCACCTGGCGTACCGCCCCGGCGTCGACCTGGTCGCCGCCACGGTGCTCGCCGGCCGCCCGGTCGGCGCGGCGTCGCACCCGGGGTGAGCTGAGCCCGCGACCGACGTGGTCCAGGTCTCGATCCGACAGGGGGTATCTTCGTTAGGCAAACCTCACCTGAGCACGGAAGGGCTGGTCGATGTCGAAGCGCTGGAGTCGCTGGAGCCGCATGACCGCGATGGCGGCGACGTTGACACTGGCCGCGGGGCTCGTGGCGTGCTCGTCGTCGGACGAGGCCGACGGGCTGCTGATCTACAACGCCCAGCACGAATCGCTCACCAAGGAGTGGATCGACGCCTTCACCAAGGAGACCGGCATCAAGGTCACCTACCGTCAGGGCGGGGACACCGAGCTGGGCAACCAGATCATCGCCGAGGGCTCGTCGTCGCCGGCCGACGTGTTCCTCACCGAGAACTCCCCCGCCATGGCCGCCGTCGAGAAGGCGGGATTGTTCGCCGACGTCGACCCCGCCACCGTCGCCCAGGTGCCCGCGCAGTACCGCCCGGCCACCGACAAGTGGACCGGCGTCGCCGCCCGCACCACGGTGTTCGCCTATGACAAGAACAAGCTGACCGAGGCGCAGCTGCCGAAGTCGCTGATGGATCTGCAGCGACCGGAGTGGAAGGGGCGTTGGGGTGCTCCCCCGGTGAAACCGGACTTCCAGGCCATCGTCGCGGCCATGCTGCAGCTCACCGGGGAGCAGGCCACCTCGCAGTGGCTCGCGGGCATGAAGGCGGGCGCCGAGATCTACTCCGACAACATCGCCACCCTGCGCGCCGTCAACGACGGCCAGGTCGACGGCGGCGTGATCTACCACTACTACTGGTTCCGCGACCAGGCCGAGACCAAGGACATCAGCAACAACGTCGCGCTGCACTACTTCCGCAACCAGGACCCGGGCGCCTTCGTGTCGATCTCGGGTGGCGGCGTCCTCGCGTCGAGCAAGCACCAGGCCGACGCACAGAAGTTCCTCCAGTTCGTCACCAGCAAGGCCGGTCAGGAGGTGTTGGAGAACGGCACGTCGTTCGAATACCCCGTCGCCTCCGGCGTGCCCGCCAACAAGGCGCTGGTGCCCCTGGCCGACCTGCAGGCCCCCGCGGTCAACCCGTCGGACCTTGATTCGCAGCAGGTCACCGATCTGATGACGAAGGCTGGTCTGCTCTAGGTGCGTGGTTGACGTGGTCGCGCTTGAACCGACGCCGACCGAGGAGACCCCGGTCGACGCGATGCCCGCCCGGGCGGCCCGCCGCCGCCCGGGTGCCGTCGTGACCACGGTCGTCACCCTGCTCGTCGCCGCCACGCTCGTGCCCATCGTCTACGTGATCGTCTCGGTCTTGTCGCTGGGACCGGCACGGCTGGGCGACCTCGTGCTGCGCCCCCGCGTGCTGGAGCTGCTCGTCAACACCGTCGGCCTCGTGGTGGTCACGGTGCCCCTGTGCGTGGTGCTCGGGGTGGCGGCCGCCTGGCTCGTCGAGCGCAGCGACGTCGCGGGCCGCGCGGTATGGCGGCCGCTGTTCGTGGCGCCGCTGGCGGTGCCCGCGTTCATCAACAGCTACGCATGGGTGAGCGTGGTCCCCACCCTGCACGGGTTCGGGGCCGGCGTGCTGGTGGCCACGCTGTCCTACTTCCCCTTCGCCTACGTCCCCGCGGCCGCCACGCTGCGGCGCCTCGATCCGGCCATGGAGGAGTCCGCGCGCGCCCTGGGTTCCAGCCCGTTCGCGGTGTTCTGCCGCGTCGTGCTCCCCCAGCTGCGACTGGCGGTGCTCGGCGGCGGGCTGTTGATCGCCGTGCACCTGCTCGCCGAATACGGCGCCTTCGCAATGCTGCGCTTCGCCACCTTCACCACCGCGATCTTCGAACAGTTCCAGGCCACGTTCAACGGTGCCGCGGGCAGCACGCTCGCCGGCGTGCTGATCCTGCTGTGCCTGGTGCTGCTCGCCGGGGAGGCGGGGGTGCGCGGCAACGCCAGGTACTCCCGGCTGGGCTCCGGCGCCCAACGCCAGGCGGTGCCGCACCACCTGGGTGCGCTGCGGCTGCCCGCGTTCGCCGTGTTGGCGGCCACGATCGCGCTGGCGCTCGGGGTGCCGGTGTGGACGCTGCTGCGCTGGCTCTGGATCGGCGGCGCCCCGGTGTGGGACATGGCCCAGATCGTCCCGGCCACCGCGCAGACCGTGGCGCTGGCCGCCGCCGCGGCGGCGGCCACCACGCTGCTGGCGTTCCCGTTCGCCTGGGTGGCGGTGCGCTACCGCGGCGTGTTCGCCCGCTTCGTGGAGGGGTCGAACTTCGTGACGAGTGCCATGCCCGGAATCGTGACCGCGCTTGCCCTGGTTACCGTCGCCATCCGCTACGCCACGCCGCTCTATCAGACGGTGGGCCTGGTGGTGGCGGCGTACGTGCTGATGTTCATGCCCCGGGCCATGGTGAACCTGCGGTCCGGGCTCGCGCAGGTACCGCCCGGCCTGGAGGAGGCGTCGCGCTCGCTGGGGGTGTCCCCGACGTGGACGTTCCTACGGGTCACGCTGCGACTGACGGCCCCGGCGGCCGCGGCGGGCGCGTCGCTGGTGTTCGTGGCGGTGGCCACCGAACTCACCGCGACCCTGCTGCTGGCCCCCACCGGTACCAGCACGCTGGCGATGCGGTTCTGGTCGCTGTCGAGTGAACTGGCCTACGCCGGGGCGGCGCCGTACGCGCTGCTGCTCGTCGTGCTGTCGGTGCCCGTGACGGTGCTGCTGTCGCGGCAGTCGAGCAGGGCGGTCGCCTCGTGACCGGACATGCCCTCGCGATCACCGGGCTGGTGAAGTCGTTCGGCGACGACACCGTGTTGCACGGCGTGGACCTGACGGTGGCCACCGGGAGTCTCACGGCGGTGGTCGGCGCGTCGGGGTGCGGCAAGACGACGCTGCTGCGGCTGGTGGCGGGTTTCGAGAACCCGGACGCCGGGTCGATCGCCATCGGGGGTCGCGAGGTCAGCGGCGACCGCGTGAGCGTGCCCGCGCACCGCCGCGACGTGGGGTACGTCGCCCAGGACGGCGCGCTGTTCCCGCACCTCACCGTCGGGCAGAACGTGGCCTACGGGTTGGCGGGATCCATGCGCGGGCGCGCGCGCCAGGACCGGGTGGCCGAACTGCTCGAGACGGTGTCGCTGGACCCGTCCTATGCCGGCCGCCGCCCCCACGAGCTGTCCGGTGGCCAGCAGCAGCGGGTCGCCCTGGCCCGGGCCCTGGCCCGCCGGCCCGCCGTGATGTTGCTCGACGAGCCGTTCAGCGCCCTGGACACCGGGCTGCGGGCCTCGACCCGCAAGGCCGTCGCGGACCTGCTCTCCGACGCCGGGGTGACCACCCTGCTGGTGACCCACGACCAGGAGGAGGCGCTGTCGATCGCCGACCAGGTCGCCGTGATGCGCGCGGGCAGGTTCACCAAGATCGGCACCCCGCGGCAGGTCTACGGCGAACCGGAGGATCGGTTCACCGCCGAGTTCCTCGGCGACTGCGTGCTGCTGCCGTGCACCGTCACCGGCGCGGTCGCAGAGTGCGCGCTGGGGGCGCTGCCGGTCCACGGATGCCCCGCCGACGGCGCCGGCACGCTGATGCTGCGGCCGGAGCAACTCGTCGCCACCGCCGTCGAGGACACCCACGCAGCCGACACCCCCGACGCCGGCGACCCCAAGGGCTTGGCCACGGTGCTGGCCTCGGAGTTCCGCGGCCACGACGTGCTGCTGACCGTCGACCTGGGCGGCGAGGCGGGGGCCGTCACCGTGCGCCAGCACAGCGTGGCACCCCCCGAGGTCGACGCGAAGGTCCGTATCCGGGTCTCGGGCCGGGCCGTCGTCTTCTCCGACGGGGCGCGCATTCGATGAGCCTGTTCGACGACGTCGTCGGCCACCTCGCGGGCTTCGGCGACGCCGCGGCCGTGCACACCGACCGTGGCACCGTGACCTACCGCGAGCTGGCGGCCGCCGTCGAGAGGCGGGCAACGGATTTCGGTTCGCGCCGCACCGTCGTGGCCATCGAGACGCGCAACGACATGGACACGCTGGTCGGCTATCTGGGCGCCCTGGCCGGCGGTCACGTGGTGCTGCCGCTGCCCGCGGGTGGCGACCACGCCGCCCTGCTCGAGACCTACCGGCCCGAGTACGTCGTCTCCGACGGCGTCACCGAGCGCCGCCGCCCCGGCCACGTACCGCTGCACCCCGACCTCGCCCTGCTGCTGTCGACGTCCGGCAGCACCGGCTCGCCGAAGCTGGTGCGGCTCTCGCACGCCAACCTCGCGGCCAACGCCGAGGCGATCGCCGACTATCTCGACATCCGCGACACCGACCGGGCCGCGACCACGCTGCCGATGTCCTACTGCTACGGCCTCTCGGTGGTGCACGGGCACCTGCTGCGCGGAGCCGGCCTGATCCTCACCGACCGGTCGGTCGTCGACGACGCGTTCTGGGACCTCTTCCGCAGCCGCCGCGGGACCACGTTCGCCGGGGTGCCGCACACGTTCGACCTGTTGGACCGGGTGGGCTTCGACGAGATGGCGTTGCCGCACCTGCGCTACGTCACGCAGGCGGGCGGTCGGCTCGCGCCCGACCGGGTGCGCCACTTCGCCGCGCTCGGCGAACGCCGCGGTTGGCAGCTGTTCGTCATGTACGGGGCCACCGAGGCCACCGCCCGCATGGCGTACCTGCCGCCCGCGCTGGCGCACGACCACCCCGACGTCATCGGCGTGCCGATCCCCGGTGGCCACCTGCGCATCGATCCCGTCGACGGAATCGCCGACGGCAGTGGCGAATTGGTGTACACCGGGCCAAACGTCATGATGGGATACGCGCACCGTCCCACCGATCTGGCGCTGGGCGCGACCCTCGACGAACTCCGCACCGGTGACATCGCCACCACCGTCGAGCCCGACGGTGGGCCGACGCTCTACCGCGTCCTCGGACGGCGCGACCGCTTCGTCAAGCTCTACGGTCTGCGCATCGACCTGCAGCGCGTCGAGGCCCGGCTGCGCGCCGCCGACGTCGAGGCCATCTGCACCGACGGCGACGGGCTGCTGCTCGTCGCGGCCGCCGCGCGTCCCGCCGGCTGCGACGTGACCGCCGTCGCGGCGGCAGCGTCGGGGCTGCCGCGGGCCGCGATCCGCGTGCTGGACGTCGACGAGATCCCGCGTCTGCCGTCCGGCAAGCCCGACCACCGCAGCGTCCGCGAACTCGTCGTCGCCCGCGACGACCCGCAGCGCGGCGAACGGCTGGACCTTCGTGGCCTGTTCGCCGACGTGCTGCAGTGCGATCCCGAGCGCATCTCCGCCGAGCAGAGCTTCGTCGACCTCGGCGGCAACTCGCTGTCCTACGTCGCGATGTCGGTGCGGCTCGAACGCGCGCTGGGGCATCTGCCCGCCGACTGGCAACGGCTGCCGCTGCGGGAACTCGAGTCCTCGCGCACGACCCGCCGGTGGTGGGGCACCACGCTGGAGACCAGCGTCGCACTGCGCGCCACGGCCATCGTGCTCATCGCCGGATCACACGCCGACCTGTGGGTGCTGTGGGGCGGGGCGCACGTCCTGCTGGGCGTCGCCGGCTACAACTTCGGGCGGTTCTGCCTGACACCGCTGCCCCGGCTCGAACGGGTCCGCCACCTCCGCACCACGATCGCGTGGATCGCGCTGCCGTCGCTGCTGTGGATCGCGTTCGCGCTCCTGGTCACCGACGACTACACGCCGACGAACCTGCTGCTGGCCAACAAGTTCCTGGGCCCCGACGACAGCATGACCGCCGGCCGGCTGTGGTTCGTCGAAGTCATCGTGTGGGTCCTGGTGGCCCTGGCCGTGGTGTGCTGGACCCCGGTCGGCGACCGGGCCGAGCGGCGCTGGCCGTTCGGGTTCGCCGCGGCCTTCCTGGCCCTCGGCATGGCGTTGCGCTGGGACGTCTTCGGGTTCGGGCTCGGCCACGATGCCTGGTTCACGATGCTGGCGTTCTGGTTCTTCGCGATCGGATGGGCCGCGGCCAAGTCGACCACGCTGCTGCAACGCCTCGCCGTCACCGCGGTGCTCGCGCTGGGCATCGTCGGCTACTTCGGTCAGCCGAACCGCGAGGTGCTGGTGTTCGTGGGCCTCGCACTACTCATCTGGCTGCCCGCGATCCGGTGCCCGTCGGCGCTCACGGCGACCGCCGGCGTCGTCGCCGAGGCCTCGCTGTTCATCTATCTGACGCACTACCAGGTATACCCGCTGTTCGGCGAGCACCGGCTGCTCGGAGTGCTCGCCGCGATCGCCGTCGGCGTGGCATCGACCCAGCTGCTCACGCTGGCGCGCAGGACCATTCGCACGCGGCGCGGGAGCCGCTCGTGGGTCACACGGTCGGGGGCTCCCGCTCCGCGATGAGCCCCTCCTGAACAAGCGTGGCGACGACCTGACCGTCCGCGCCGACCAGGCGCGCGGTGACCACCCCGCGGCCACGGGCGGCCGCAGGCGACCGGGACTCCAGCAGATTCCACTGGTCGGCGTGCACCCGACGGTGGAACCAGATCGACGAATCGGTGGTGCCGCTGCGGTGCGTACGGCCCGCCATCGAATGCCCGTGCACCCGCAGGACCGCGTCGATCATGTAGAGATCGCAGACGTACGTCGCGATCGCGTCGTGCAGGCGGGCGTCGTCGGGCAGCTCGACCGTGACGCGCCACCACAGCCGTCGCACGAACTCGCCCGACGAGCGGTCGTCGACGATCCGGACGTCGATCTCGTCCAGCGGCAGCGACGGTGCGGGCCCGGCGGGGCCGGTACGCGGCAGCGCATCGGGGTCGTCGGGGAGGTCCGTCGCACCGTGCACCGGTCCCGCCAGGGGCGCGGCGAACGACACCGTGGCCGTCGTGAGCAGGCGGCCCGCCTGGTACGCATCGACCCGCCGGGAGGCCGCGGTGCGGCCGTCGTAGACGGACGTGACCACGTAGTCGACGGTGTCGCCGGCCTCACCCCCGCGCAGGAATTGCAGGTGCATGCTGGTGGGCGACTTGGCCGCCACGACGGTGCGCTGCGCGGCGACCAGGCTCTGTCCCGCGAGCTGACCGCCGTAGGCCCGCTTGCCGGCGGGCCCACTGGCGCCGCCGACGAACACGGCGCCGCTGCCGGCCGGACGCACGTCGAGCAGGTCGAGCAGCACGCTCACGAGATGGTCCCGGCGTCGAGGAGTTCGGCGATCTGGGCGTCGGTGAGCGCGAGCCGCTCACGCAACACCGCCGCGGTGTGCTGGCCCAGCGCGGGAGCGGGGACCGCGGGCGGATACTCGCCGTCGATCCGCAGCGGCAGTCCGGGTGCCAGGTAGCTGCCCACCCGGGGTTGGTCCAGCTGCGTGAACAGCGGGTTGTCGGTGACCTTGGGGTCGGCGACGACGTCGGCGAACGTGCGGTAGCGCTCCCACAGGATCGACGTGGCCGACAGCGCGGCGACGACCTCCTCGGCGGTGTGGGCGCTGAACCACACGGTGAACAGTCCCGTCAACGCGTCGCGGTGGCGGTAGCGCTGGCCCTCGTCGGTGAAGTCCACGCCCAGCGACGTGCCCAGTGCGGCAACGGCATCGGCGGTACCGGTCAGCGCGGTCAGGTCGTCGAAGTGCCGTGGGGTGAGCGCGACGACCATGAAGGCCGCGCCGTCGCTGCTGCTGAACCGTTGGCCGTACTGGCCGTAGATCGCGTTGCCGATGCGTGGTCGCGACGTGCCGTTGACCATGACCTCGGAGAGGAAGCCGAGGTTGCCTGCAGTGGCCAGCGCGACGTTCTCCAGCGGCACCGCCACCCGTTGTCCCGCCCCGGTGGCGTCGCGGTGCCGCACCGCGGCGGCGACGGCCAGCGCCACGTAGAGCCCGCACGCGACGTCCCACGCCGGCAGCACGTGGTTGACCGGCACTGCGAGATCCTCTGGACCGGTGACGAGCGGGAAGCCGACGCCCGCGTTGACGGTGTAGTCGACGCCGGTGCCGCCGTCCGCGCGGCCGCTCACCTCGACGTGGATCAGGTCGGGCCGCAGCCGCACCAGCGCCTCGTAGGAATGCCATTGCCGCTTAACGACGTTGGTGATCAGGACGCCGGCGTCGGCGACGAGCCGGCGAACCAGGTCCTGCCCGCCGTCGGACCGGACGTCGACCGCCACCGACCGCTTGCCCTTGTTGAGCCCCGCCCAGTAGATGCTCTCGCCGTCGCCGGTGACGGGCCAGCGGTGGTAGTCCGCCGCGCCGCCGACGGGATCGACGCGCACCACGTCGGCGCCGAGTTGCGCCAGCGTCATGCCGGCCAGCGGCACGGCGACGAAACTCGAGATCTCGACCACCCGCACGCCGGCCAGGGGGCCTGCGGCGCTGCCGTCGCCCACCACGTCAGATGAGGGACACGGCGTCGGCGATCGAGTCCAGCACGCGGCTCGGCCGGAACGGATAGCGCTCCACGTCGGCCCGTTCGGTCGATCCGGTGAGTACCAGGATGGTCTCCAGCCCGGCCTCGATGCCTGCCACGACGTCGGTGTCCATCCGGTCGCCGACCATGATGGTCTGCTCCGAGTGGGCCTCGATGCGGTTGAGCGCGCTGCGGAACATCATGGGGTTGGGCTTGCCCACGAAGTACGGATCGCGGCCGGTGGCCTTGGTGATGAGCGCGGCCACCGAACCCGTCGCGGGCAGCGGCCCCTCCGCCGACGGGCCCGTGACGTCGGGGTTGGTGGCGATGAACCGCGCGCCTCCCAGGATGAGCCGAATCGCCTTGGTGATGGCCTCGAACGAATAGGTCCGGGTCTCGCCGAGCACCACGAAGTCCGGATCGGTGTCGGTGAGCGTGTACCCCACGTGATGCAGGGCCGTCGTGAGGCCCGCCTCCCCGATGACGTAGGCCGATCCGCCAGGCAGCTGGTCGTGCAGGAACGCCGCGGTCGCCAGCGCCGACGTCCAGATCGACTCCTCGGGGACCACCAGGCCCGACCGGGCCAGCCGGGCCGCCAGATCGCGCGGCGTGAAGATCGAGTTGTTGGTGAGCACCAGGAAGGGCCGCTGCTTGTCGGCGAGGGTCTGGAGGAACTCGGCGGCCCCGGGGAGTGCGTGTTCCTCCCGGACCAGGACGCCGTCCATGTCGGTGAGCCAGCATTGCGGTGAGCTGCGCATGGCCCCAGTCTTCCCCATCGCGGCGCTCACCGGACGATCGCGGGGTGCGGGATGCGGGGCGAACCCAGCACGTCGCGGTGCGACGGCGGGGTGCGGCCACCGGCATCGGTGATGCCGTACCCGATGGCCAGCTCGGCGCCCACGTGGGTCTGACCGGAGAGCTCGGGAAGCGCCGGATCGCGGTACAGCGCATCCACCACGTGCCCGGTGAACTCCGGGGTCTCGGCGTGCTCGGCGGTGCGCGCCAGCGCCTCGGGCCTGCCGTCGAACGCCCCGACGAACCGCTCGGTGAGCAGGATGCCCATCCAGATCGACGCCGTGGCCACCGCGGTGCCCGCGAAGTCGACGGCCATGTCGGCGGCCAGCTTGTCGACACCGGCCTTTTGCGCCCCGTAGGCCGGACCGTGCATGTAGCAGACCGACCCGGGAGACGACGTGAACGCGATCAATCCGCGGTCCGCGCGCAGGAGTAGCGGTGCGGCGTACCAGGAGGCGACGTACGCCGAGCGCAGCCCCACGTCGAGTACGTCGACCAACCGGAGTGGCTTCTCCCAGAACGGTTTCGCCCCCACGAGGGCGTCGTCGACGGCGGCGGCGTTGTTCACCAGCAGATGCAGGACGCCGCACTCGTCGTCGACCCGGGCGAAGAGGTCGGCCACCTGCGCATCGTCACCGTGGTCGACGCGCACCCCGATGATGCCGTCGGCGCACGGGGTGCGCCCGGTGCCGTACACGCGCCAGCCCCGGTCGCGCAGCGCGGCCGCGATGCCCCGCCCCGCTCCTCGGCTGGCCCCGGTGACGACGGCGACGCGCTCGGTATCGGCGATCATCTCGCCGATCATGCCCCAGCGGGCTATTCGGGAAGCCGCAACTCGGGCTTCTCGACCTCTTCGATGTTGACGTCCTTGAACGTGATCACGCGGACCTGCTTGACGAAACGCGCGGGACGGTACATGTCCCACACCCAGGCGTCGGCGAGCCGCAGCTCGAAGTAGACCTCGCCGTCGGCGTTGCGCGGCACCATCTCCACGCTGTTGGCGAGGTAGAAGCGCCGCTCGGTCTCCACGACGTAGCTGAACTGCCCCACGATGTCCTTGTATTCGCGGTACAGCGAGAGCTCCATCTCGGTTTCGTACTTCTCGAGATCTTCGGCACTCATCGGTTCAGCGGTCCTTCTGTCGGTATCCGATCCATCTTCCCTCAGACTGATTCTGCGCGCTGCATCGGCTCCCGCGGAGGCCGCCCGACGCGCCGTACGTTGACGAACGAGAAGCGGTGCTCCGCGCATGGCCCCAGCTCGGCCAGCGCCGCGGCGTGGGTCGGGGTGCCGTACCCCTTGTGCAGGGCGAAACCGTATCCCGGATGCGTGGCATCCATCTCCACCATCAACCGGTCGCGACTGACCTTCGCCAGCACGCTGGCCGCGGCGATGCACGCCGCAGCGCCGTCCCCCCCGATCACCGGCAGCGACGGCATCGGCAGGCCGGGCACCCGGAACCCGTCGCTGAGCACGTAACCCGGCCGCACCGGCAGACCCGCGACCGCTCGGCGCATGCCCTCGATGTTGGCGACGTGCACGCCCCGACGATCCACCTCCGCCGACGGGATGAACACCACGTGGTAGGCCAGCGCGTATCGGCGGATCAGGGGGAACAGCCGCTCCCGCTCGGCCTCCCCCAGCTTCTTCGAGTCGTCGAGGGCCGCCAGGCTGTCCAGCCGGTTCGGGCCGAGGACGCAGGCCGCCACCACGAGCGGACCGGCGCAGGCACCCCGGCCCACCTCGTCGACGCCGGCGACGGGGCCCAAACCCCCACGGTAGAGCGCGGATTCGAGCGTGCGCAGACCGGCGGACCTGCGAATGACGGTCCGGGGTGGCCAGGTGGTGGGCACGCGCGCACGCCCCCTAGTGCGAGACCTGGGGGTTGACGCTGCTGACGGCACCCCAGCGGCCGGGCGGCCACGCGATGAAGCGTGCCTTGCCGATGACGTTGTCCACCGGCACGGTGCCCGCCATGGGGTCACCCGTGCAGATGATGCCGCGCTGCACGTCGGCGGGCACGTTGGTGCAGTGGGCACGCGAGTCCGCGGAGTGGGTGCGGTTGTCCCCCATGACCCACAGCCTGCCCTCGGGCACGTGCACGGGCCCGAACTCGTTGCCCAGGCAGGGGTAGACGGCGGGATCGGCCATCATCGTGGCCGGATCGAGGTACGGCTCGTCGAGCTTCTTGCCGTCGACCGTCAGGCCGGTGTCGGCACGGCACTCGACGGTCTGGCCGCCGGTCGCGATGATCCGCTTGACCAGATCGTTCTGGTCCGGCGGCACGAAGCCGATCACCGACAGCGCATCCTGGACGGCCTTGATCGCGGGATTGCTCGACCGGATGGACTTGTAGCCCACGTTCCAGGCCGGCGGGCCCTTGAACACGACCACGTCGCCGGGTCCCGGATCGGTGAACCGGTAGGTCACCTTGTCGACCATGATGCGGTCGCCGACGCAGCCCGCGCAGCCGTGCAGCGTCGGCTCCATCGATTCCGACGGGATCAGGTAGGGCCGCGCGACGAACGTGAGCATCACGTAGTACAGGACGATCGCGATGGTCAGCAGGATCGCCGTCTCGCGGAGCGCGCCGCGCTTCTTCTTCGGCGGATCCGACTCGACCTCGTCGGCGGGAACCTCCCCCGGCGCCTCGGCCCCGGGGGCGTCCTGGGTGACGCCCTTGGTGGCGAGGTCTTCGGAGGTCGGTTCGTCGGCGGGTCCGGTCACGCCAACAGAGTAGTCAAGACGGCGATCGCGGCAGCGGAGGGCGCGGTCAGCGCTTTTCCTTGATCTTGGCCTTCTTGCCGCGCAGCTCGCGCAGGTAGTAGAGCTTGGCGCGACGCACGTCACCGCGGGTCAGCACGTCGATGTGGTCGATGTTGGGCGAGTGCACCGGGAAGGTGCGCTCGACGCCGACGCCGTAGCTCTCCTTGCGCACGGTGAAGGTCTCGCGCACGCCGCCGCCCTGGCGGCGCAGCACGACGCCCTTGAACACCTGGATGCGTTCCTTGGAACCCTCGATGACCTTGACGTGCACGTTGACGGTGTCGCCGGGGCTGAAGGTCGGGATGTCGTCGCGCAGCGACGTCTGGTCGACGAAGTCCAGCGTGTTCATCGGTGACACTTCCTTGTTCTGTGGGCCGTGGTGGCAGGTCGTCGCGGGCGCGACGCAGCACCGGGCCGTTCTGTCGTACGTTTTTCGGGTAACTCCGCGGCACGGCGAACTCGGTCGTGCGCAGACAACTGCTCAATTGTGCCAGACGCTCCCCCACCCGGCGAAATCGCGCCCGGAGCAGGCACGACCGGTCACGACACGGTGACGTGGCACAGCACGCACGCCACGTCGGCGCTACTCTTGCGATGTCCACGACACCGCGTAGACACCGCGTACGGCGACTCATTCCGGGAGGACAGGCATGCACCGGCGGCCCCGTCAGCTGCTGAAGCTCACCGCGGTGTCGGTCGCCGTGCTGACCGTCGTCGGCGGGTGCGAGGCCCAGAGCTACGGCAGCCCCGGACCGGCACCGGGCGCCCCGTCGCAGTTGGTGGTGGTCGCCCCCCAGGGCAGCATGGCCCCGCTGCCCGAGGCGCCGCCCGACGAGCCGTCCGCCGCGTTCGAGGGTCTGCAGATGCGCGAGCGGATCGCCACCACCGAGGCCGCGGCCGACGGCGCCGACATCACGGCCGCCGTGCTCGACCGCAACACCGGCCAGTTGGTGACCAATGGCAACGACCGGCCCATCGCCATCGCCTCGGTGGTCAAGCTGTTCATCGCCGACGACCTGCTCCTGCAGGTCGCCAAGGGGCAGACCGACCTGTCCCCCGAGGACCGCCAGATGCTCGACGTGATGTTGCGCGCCTCCGACGACAGTGCGGCCGAGGTGTTCTGGAACCGCAGCGGGGGCTCGGCCATCATCGACCGCGTCACCGACCGCTACGGCCTGACCTCGACGGCGCCGCCGGGCAACGGCCGGTGGTTCAACACCACCAGCACGGTCACCGACCTGGTGCACTACTACGACATGCTGCTCGCCGGATCCGGCGGGCTGCCCCCCGAGCAGGCGAGCATCATCCTGTCCAACCTCGCGGCGTCCACGCCCACCGCGCCCGACGGCATGATGCCCGGGGGCGTCTATCCGCAGCGCTTCGGCATCCCCGAAGGGCTGCCGGGCGAACACGTCGCGGTCAAGCAGGGCTGGATGTGCTGCATCGGCGCGGACTGGATGCACCTGTCGACCGGCGTGATCGGCCCGAATCGCCGCTACGTCATGGCCATCGGGTCCATGCAACCCGCGGGTGATGCCGAGGCGCGCCGGACCATCACGCAGGCGGTGCGCACGATGTTCCCCGACGGCCACCTCTAGTCGGGTCGCCCGTCCAGCAGGTCGGGGCGGCGCTCGCGGGTGCGGCTCAGGGACTGCTCGTGGCGCCAGGCGGCCACCCTGGCGTGGTCGCCCGACAACAGCACGGGTGGGACGTCGAGGCCGCGCCAGCTGGCCGGGCGCGTGTAGCTGGGCCCCTCGAGCAGGCCGTCGGAATGCGAATCCTGTTGGTGGGACGCGGGGTTGCCGAGGACGTCCGGTAGCAGCCGGACCACGGCCTCCACCATGACCAGCGTGGCCGCCTCCCCGCCGTTGAGCACGTAGTCGCCGATGGAGACCTCGGCGACGCGCATCCGGCGCGCGGCGTCCTCGACGACGCGTTGGTCGATGCCCTCGTACCGTCCGCATGCGAACACCAGGTGCGTCTCGGCGGTCCAGGCCTCGGCGTCGCTCTGACGGAAGGGCCTGCCCGCGGGCGTGGGCACCACCAGCAGCGTCTCCGGCGTGCAGATCTCGTCGAGCGCCGCGCCCCAGACGGGCGCCTTCATCACCATTCCGGGACCGCCGCCGTAGGGGGCGTCGTCGACCGACTTGTGCACGTCGTGGGTCCAGCGACGCAGGTCGTGCACGCCGAGCGCGATGCGGCCGGATTCGAATGCCTTGCCCGGCAACGACTGCCGCAACGGGGCCAGGTAGTCGGGGAAGATCGTCACGACGTCGATGCGCACGGGCGGACCTACAGGTCCTCGATGTTCAACAGACCGTCGGGCGGATCGATGGTGACGGTGCCGTCGGCGACGGACACCTCGGTGACGATGGCGCCCACGAAGGGCACCAGCTTCTCGGCGCCGGTGTCGGTCGTGACCGCCAGCAACTCGCCGGCGGCGGTGTGCAGCACCTCCGCGACGACGCCGACGTCGACGCCGGCGACAGTCCGCACGCGCAACCCCTCGAGTTCGTGATCGTAGAACTCGTCGGGATCGTCGATGGGCGGCAACTCGGCGGTGTCGACGAGGAACAGCGTCCCGCGCAGGGCGTCGGCGGCAGTGCGGTCGGCGACGCCGTCGAGGCGCACCAGCAGCCTGCCTGCGTGGTCGCGCACGGCGTCGATGACGAACGTGCGCTCCGGTCCGGTGCGGCCGACCTTGCCGCGCAAGCGCTTACCAGAGGCGAACCGTGCCGAGGGGTCGTCGGTGCGAACGTCGACGACCACCTCGCCACTGATGCCGTGGGCCTTGACGATACGGCCGACGACGAGGTCCATTGGCGCTTACTGGTCGGTGTCGACCACGTCGACGCGGATGCCGCGACCGCCGATGCCGGCCACCAGCGTGCGCAGCGCCGTCGCGGTCCGGCCACCGCGGCCGATCACCTTGCCCAGGTCGTCGGGGTGCACGTGCACCTCGACGGTGCGGCCCCGCCGGTTGGTCACCATGTCGACGCGGACGTCGTCCGGGTTGTCGACGATTCCGCGAACCAGGTGCTCGACGGCGTCGACGACGACCGAACTCATTCGGCGGCGGGCGTTTCGGACTCGGCAGCCTCGGTGGCGGCCTCGGGCGACTGCCCGGCCGTCGCGACGGGCTCGTCGGCCTTGGGGGCCTTCTTCTTCTTCAGCTGCACGGCGTCGCCCGACGACGAGTCGTCGGCGGCGGCCAGCGCGGCGTTGAACAGGTCGAGCTTGGAGGGCTTGGGCTCCTTGACCTTCAGCGTGCCCTCGGCGCCCGGCAGGCCCTTGAACTTCTGCCAGTCGCCGGTGATCTTCAGCAGCTGCAGCACGGGCTCGGTGGGCTGGGCACCGACGCTCAGCCAGTACTGCGCACGCTCCGAGTCGATCTCGATGAGGCTCGGCTCTTCCTTCGGGTGGTACCGGCCGATGACCTCGATCGAACGGCCGTCGCGGCGGGTGCGCGCGTCGGCGACCGCGATGCGGTACTGGGGGTTGCGGATCTTGCCAAGCCGGGTGAGCTTGATCTTGACAGCCATGTACGACTACTCCTGTGATTGCCACGGTGACAATTCGGCGATCGCGGCGGGATTGCCGGATCCGGTTTTGCCTCACGCGTGTGACCGCCGGGCAGCCGTGGTCGCCGGGCGGACAGCCGATCATTCTGCCAGAACGGTCACGACGTCACGAAATCGCGGGTCGGGCAGGTCTCAGAACAGCTTGTCCTCAGAACATGTTGTCCTCAGAACATCTTGTCGTAGCACTTCTGCTCCACCCGGCGGCGGATGCGCCAGCCACCGGTGGTGCGGACGAACTCGTCGTCGTACCAGACGCCCACCTGCATCAACGTCGGCTGCTCCCCCTTGAGCACCATGGGGTTGAAGCAGAACGTCCGGCCGGTCGCGGTGTCGCCGTCCAGGTGCAGCGCGGGCAACCCCAGCATGTGGCTCGTCACCTCGAAGTAGGTCGGCAGCACCTCGGCCAGCCAGGTCTTGATCTCGGCGAACGTGCCGTCGATGCCACCCGTCGCCCGGTAGTCCACGTAGGCGTCGGGGGTGAAGAGGGCGTCGAGGTCGTCGAAGCGGTGACCGTCGATGGCGGCCGAGTAGTCGACGAGCAACTGTTGGATGTCGAGGCGGTCGGAGATCTCTTCGAGGCTGCGCACGCCTGCGATTGAATCAGGGGCGGCTCAGGCTTGGGGGCCTTCTGACGGAGGCCAGTGCTCGCCGGACCACTCGCCGGGGTCGGCGTGGTCGCCGCGCGCCAGCGGCACCCACTGCTCGCTGGGTGCCGGCTGCTTGGACGACGGGAAGTCCTTGAGTGCGCCCGTGGGCGTGGCGTCCCACTTGGCGAACGTCAGCGGCGTCTGCAACCAGGCGTGCAAGAGGTTGAACACGGCTTCCAGCGACTCGATGTGGGTGCGCTCCCACCCGTGGCTGCCGTCGAGCCCGAAGCCGACCAGCGCGGCCCGGGTGTTGGCGCCCGCCTCGATGGCCGCGGCGGCATCGGAACGGTAGTACCGGAACACGTCGCGGGCGTGCGGGATGCCGCGTTCGGTGGCCAGGCGACAGAGCTTGCGCGTGAGGTGATAGTCGAACGGACCGTGCAGGTCCGCCATCGGGATCGTGGCCCCGTCCTCGATGGAGTGCTGGCCGGGGGCGCACACCGCGTTGTCGACCGAGATCAGTTCGGCGACGTCGGGCGGCAGCCCGTGGCTCGCGCCGTGGCCGACCTCCTCGGTGATCGTCACCATGATCACGGTCCGGTGGGCCAATTCCAGCCGCTGCTCGGCGACGGCCTTGGCCAGCGCCAGAGCGACGGCGACGCCCGCCTTGCCGTCGAGGTGGCGCGAGACGATGAAGCCGTCCTCGGTGAGTTCCGGGCTGGCGATGAGGGCGACGAAGTCGCCGACGGCCAGGCCCAGGGCCTCGAGGTCCGCGCGCGAGGACACCTTGCGGTCGATGCGCACCTCGACGTGCTCCCACTCGGTGGGTTGGGTGTCGATCTCGTCACCGAAGGCGTGACCGGATGCCTTGAGCGGCATGACGGTTCCGGTGAAGAACTCGTCGGGGTCGTCGGAGAAGATCCGCACCCGCGCACCGGTGGCGAACCGCGCGGAGAACGTGCCCACCGGGATCAGCTCGAGGCGGCCGTTGTCCTTGAGCGTGCGCACCATGCAGCCGATGGTGTCGGCGTGCACGACGATCGCGCGGTCGGTGGTGTCCGACTTGCCCGGCAGTTCGGCGGTCAGCGCGCCGCGGCGCGTCAGCGTGAACGGCACCCCGAGTTCGTCGAACATGTCGCCGATCAGCTGCATCACCGCGTCCGTGCGACCCGACGGGCTGGGGGTTTGCAGCAAAGCCAGCAGGGTGTCGACCATCCACGAGCGGTCGGCCTCGTCCATCTTGGCCAGCGCCGCACTTTCGGGCACGCCGGTCTCCCTTCGAGTAGTCGCGATTCGCGTCAAACCTACCGGGGCTGCCCGGCTACTCGTCGGCGGTGTCCGGTTCCACGGGTCCGGGCTGCCACGCCCACGGCGTCGCGGCGGTACGAGGGAACAGCAGATCCACGAAAGCCTGTGCGGTGGGCCGGGGTTCGTGGTTCGCCAGACCGGGCCGTTCGTTGGCCTCGATGAAGACGTAGTCCTCGCCCTCGACCGACGGAACCATCAGGTCGATGCCGGTGACGGGAATGCCGATGGCGTCGGCAGCCTCCACGGCGACCTTCGCGAGCTTGGGGTTCAGGTCGTCGGTGACGTCGACGATGGTCCCGCCGGTGTGCAGGTTCGCGGTGTGCCGCACGGTCAGGCGCTCGTTGCTCGGCAACACGTCGTCGAGGTCGTGGCCGGCCTCGTGCACGGTGTCGACGGTGACGTCGTCGATGGGGATCACCGACTCCCCACCCGTGGCGGCGGCGCGCCGTCGGCTCTGCGCCTCGATGAGCTGGCGGACGGTGTGCTTGCCGCTGCCGATGACCTCCGGCGGTTTGCGGATGGCCGCGGCGATCACCTTGCCGTTGATCACCACGAGGCGCAGATCCTGTCCCTCGCAACGCTCTTCGAGGATCACGTCCGGGCAGTGCTTGGCCGCCCAGGCGAGCGCGCGGTCGAGGTCCTCGGGGCGGGTGACGCCGACGGTGATGCCCGCACCCTGCTCGCCGCGAGCCGGCTTGACCACCACGGAACCGACCTCGCGCAGGAACGCGTAGTCCTCGTCGGTGAAGGTGGCGTCGCGGCCGCGCGGTACGCGGATGCCCGCCTCGGACACCACCTTGCGGGCCACCCGCTTGTCGTCGCACCGGCTCATCGCCACCGCATTGGTCAACTCCGACAACGATTCCCGGGTGACCACGCTGGTGCCGCCGTGGGTGAGCCGGAGATAGCCGCCCTTGCCGTCGAGGACCTCCACGGCGATGCCGCGCATGATGGCCTCGTCGGCGATGATGCGCGCGTAAGGGTTCAGTTCGGCGAGCCCCTCGGCCTCCTGGACCGGGGCGAACAACTTCTCGTTGATCGCGTTCTTGCGCTTGATGCCCAGCGCGGGCACGCGCTCGAAGCCCATCCGCTCGTACAGCGCGATGGCGCCGGAGTTGTCGTGCAGCACCGACAGGTCCATCTGGGCGCGGCCGCGCCGGATGAACTCGTCGACCAGGGAGCGCACCAGCAGGCCGCCCACGCCCGGCCGCGACACCGTCGGGTCCACGGCCAGGCACCACAGGCTGGAGCCGTTCTCGTCGTCACCGAAGAGCTGAACGTGGTCGATCCCGGTGACGGTGCCGATCACCGCTCCCGATTCGTCGTCGACGGCCACCAGATAGATCATGTGCGGCTCGCCGGATGCGTTCTGCCACATCAGGTCGACGTCGGCGGGCACCATGCGGCACTGCACGTAGATCTGGTTGATGGCGGCGCAGTCGTCGGGCGAGGCGACGGCTCGCACCGACACGCCGGGCACGTCGGAGGGTCGGTACTCCCCCGGGCTGTCGAACGTCAGCCGATAGGTGAAGCTCGGGTCGATGAAGAACTCGTGCGGGTGCAGCGCCACGAACACGTGCGGCGCGTCGAGGTACATGCCGATGTCGCGGCGGCCGCTGGCCTCGGCACGCAGCGCGTTGCCGAACTCGTCGGGATCGGTGAACGTCTGGCCGAACACCAGCCGGCCCCAGCCGAGGTCCTGGACGACGCCGACGGTCGATCGGTCGGAGGCCGGGTGGGCGGTCACGGTCATGCCACTCCGTCGACGTGATGGGCCAACCACAGTTCCAGCAATCCGAGCTGCCACAGCGGGTTTCCGCGCAAGGGTGTCAGGTTGCCGTTGGGGTCGGCCAGCATCGAACTGACGGCGTCCGCGGTGAACAGACCGCGCGAGCGGGCGGCATCGGAGTGCAGCGCATCGCGGACCAGGTCGAGGTACGGGCCCGCGAGATGCTTGAGGGCAGGCACCGGGAAGTAGCCCTTGGGGCGGTCGATGACCTCGGCGGGGATCACCGTGCGGGCGGCTTCCTTGAGCACGCCCTTGCCCTCGAAGGCCGTCTTGAGTTCCGGCGGGCAGGTCGCGGCCAGCTCGACGAGTTCGTGGTCGAGGAACGGCACGCGACCTTCCAGCCCCCAGGCCATGGTCATGTTGTCGACGCGCTTGACCGGGTCGTCGACGAGCATGACGGTGGTGTCCAGGCGCAGCGCGCGGTCGGTGGCGGTCTGCGCGCCCCGATGGGCGAAGTGGTTCAGCGCGAACCGTCCGGAGACGTCGTCGGCGAGACGCCACTGCGGTTGCAACAGCGCGTTCACCCCGGCGTGGTCGCGGTCGAAGAAGGCCGCCCGGTAGCGCCTGAGCGCATCCGCGGGATCACCGTCGGCCGCGTGCGCCATGGGCGGGTACCAGTGGTAGCCGGCGAAGATCTCGTCGGCGCCCTGCCCGGACTGCACCACCTTGACGTGCTTGCTGACCTCTTCACTGAGTAGGTAGAAGGCGACGCAGTCGTGGCTCACCATGGGCTCGCTCATGGCGCCGATGGCATTGCTCAGCGAGGGCAGCATGCGCGCGGTGTCGATGCGGATCTGATGGTGGTCGGTGGCGAAGTGGCGGGCGATGACGTCGGAGTACTTGAACTCGTCGCCCTCCTCGCCGCCGGCCGCCTCGAACCCGATCGAGAAGGTCTTGAGGCCGTGCTGGCCCGCCTCGGCGAGCAGGCCCACGATGAGGCTGGAGTCCAGACCGCCCGACAGCAGGCAACCCACCGGCACGTCGGCGACCAGTCGGCGCTCCACGGCGGTGCGCAGCGACGCCAGGATGGCGTCCTGCCAGTCGGTGTCCGACCAGCCGGCGCGCTCGGCCGAGCGTTCGAACACCGGCTCCCAGTAGGTGGTCTCGGTGCGCGAGCCGTCGGGTTCGATCCGCATCAGCGTGCCGGGTGCGAGCTTGCGCACCCCCTTGAGGATGGTGTGCGGCGCGGGCACCACCGAGTGGAAGCTCAGATAGTGATGCAGCGCAACGGGATCCAGGTCGGTGTCGACACCGCCGGCAGCCACCAGCGCGGGCAGCGACGACGCGAAGCGCAGGGCGCTGGTGCCGTTGGTGCCGTCGGTGACGTCGGAGTAGTAGAGCGGCTTGATGCCCAGCCGGTCGCGGGCCAGCACCACGCGCCCGCTGTCCACCTCGGTGATGGCGAAGGCGAACATGCCGTAGAGGTGGTCGACGACGCGTTCGCCCCACTCGCGGTACCCCTTGAGCACCACCTCGGTGTCGCTGTGCGAGAAGAACCGGTAGCCCTTGCCCAACAGTTCCTGCCGCAACTGGGGGTAGTTGTAGATGCACCCGTTGAAGGCCACCGTGAGGCCGAGGTCGGGGTCGTGCATCGGCTGGTGCCCGTGGCTGGAGAGGTCGATGATCGCCAACCGCCGGTGCCCGAACGCGATGCGGTCGGTGGACCACGCACCCGAGCTGTCCGGGCCCCGCGGAACCATCGCATCGGTCATGGCCGCCACGGCCGCGAGATTGGCCGGGCGCCCTGTGGCGATCTCGCCGGCGATGCCGCACATGGTGTGTGATCCACCCTTCGTTTCAGTCGTCGACGCTTCCGTAGATTTCCCACGGTGCAACCCGCCGGTCTCGGCTGGACGCCGCCGGTGCCGCCACGAGGTCATGGGGCAGCCACGCGTCGCCCGTGGCTCGTCTAACCACTATGCCCGCCCCTCAAACGGGCGGCGTCGAAGTCCGCGGCGCGTCACACAGCCTGCCGGGTTAGGCTGCGGAACCGATGCGCACCCACACGATCGCCGTCCTGGCCGCGTTGACCTCGCTATTCATGATCGTCGCCCCGCTCCCCGCGGCCACCGCGGACGTGGACGTCCAGCCCGCGGGTTCGGTACCGATCCCCGACGGACCGGCGCCGGCGTGGATCGTCGCCGACCTGGACTCCGGGCAGATCCTCGCCGGCCGGGACCAGTACGTCACGCATGCCCCGGCCAGCACCATCAAGACCCTGCTGGCGCTCGTCGTCCTCGACGAGCTGCCGCTCGACGCGACCGTGGTGGCCACCGACGCCGACGCCGACGTCGAGTGCAACTGCGCAGGCGTCGCGGCCGGCCACACCTACACCACGCAGCAGCTGCTGGACGGCCTGCTGTTGGTCTCGGGCAACGACGCCGCCAACACGCTGGCCCACATGCTGGGCGGCACCGATGCCGCCGTGACGAAGATGAACGCCAAGGCGGCCGCGATCGGCGCCACCGCGACGCGGGCGGGTTCCCCGTCGGGGCTCGACGGTCCTGGCATCGACGGGTACACCACCCCGCACGATCTGGCCGTGATCTTCCGCGCCGGGCTGCGCAATCCCACCTTCGCCGCCATCACCGCGACGCCGCGCGCCACCTTTCCCGGCGAGACCGGCCCGGTGGAGTTGGTGAACCAGAACGAGATGCTGTTCCGCTACCCCGGCATGCTGGGCGGCAAGACCGGTTTCACCGACGTGGCCCGCAAGACCTACGTCGGCGCCGCCGCGCGGGACGGCCGCCGCCTGGTGGTGGCGATGATGTTCGGTCTGATCAAGGAGGGCGGCCCCACCTACTGGGACCAGGCGACCAGCCTGCTGGACTGGGGCTTCGCGCAGGGTCGGTCCGAGAGCGTCGGTTCCCTCTAGCGATTCGTGGAGTCTGCGTCGCGCTCAGCGCGACGGAAACTCCACCAATCGCGACCCGAGCGAGACCGGGGCGACTCCTGGGCGAGTCCTGCGCGCCGTACGTTCGCGTGGGTGCCGACGCCGCAACGCCGCCCGTCGCGGGTGCGCCGCCTCCTGTCGGCCACCGCGCTGACCGTGACCGCCGCGCTGATCCCCGCGGCCACCCCGCTCCCCTGGCTGCCGGCCGCCATGGCCCAGCCGGACGCCGCACCGGTGGCCGCGCTCGCCGACGGCCCCGCCAAGGCGTGGCTGCTCGCCGACCTGGACACCGGGGCGGTCCTGGCGTCGAAGGACCCCAACGGCGCCTACGCCCCGGCCAGCACCATCAAGGTGCTGCTGGCCATGACGGTGCTCGACCACCTGCGTCCCGAGCAGTTCGCCCGCGCCAACCAGTCCCACACGACCGTCGAGTGTTCGTGCGTCGGGCTGACGCCGGGTCAGCCGTACACCGTCACCCAGTTGCTCTCCGCGCTGTTGATGGTGTCGGGGAACGACGCGGCCACCATGCTGGGCGACATGCTCGGCGGCCAGCGCGTGGCGGTGGCGGCGATGAACCGCAAGGCCGCCGGCCTCGGGGCCCGCAGCACGCGCGCGTCGTCGACGTCGGGCCTCGACGGCCCGGGCTGGGAATCGGTGACCTCGCCGCACGACCTGGCCGTGATGTTCCGCGCCGCGCTCACCTACCCGCTCATCGCGCAGATCCTGCGGTCGCCGACGGCGCCGTTCCCCGGCAAGACCCTGACCGCTCAGAACGAACTGCTCTCGCGCTACCCGGGTGACCTGGGCGGCAAGACCGGCTTCACCAACCTGGCCCGCAAGACCTACGTGGGGGCGGCCCAACGGGGAAACCGCCGGCTGGTCGTGGTGCAGATGTACGGCTCCGGTGACCTCTACGGGCAGGCGATCGGCCTGCTCGACTGGGGCTTCGCGCAGGCCGGGGTCTAGCCGGACGCCCAGCCCCCCGCCTCACTCGGCGGGCAGCTGAGCGAACGCGCGCACCGGAAACGTCCCGAACCCCTCGATGGCCGGCGGCGCCGCCGTGAACGTCGCACCCTGCGCGGGCAGGACGTCGAGACGGGTGAGGTGTTCCACCACGTGGATGCCCGCGCCCAGCAGCAGTGTGTGCGCGGGTCGCTCACCACCGGACTCGGTGTCGTCGACGTTCACCGAGTCGATGCCCACCAACGCGGCGCCCGCGTCCACCAGGTACCGGGCACCGTCGGCCATCAGGAACGGGGCATCCACGCCGTAGGCCTCGGTGCCGAAGTGCCGGTCCCAGCCGGTGTGCAGCAGCACCGCGGCACCGCACAGGTCCCGACCCATCAGGGCGTCCGGACCGATGCCCCGGTGCGCGGCGTCGTGCAGGTGGAACACCTCGGCGCGCAACCCCACCAGCGTCGCCAGGTCCAGCCCGGCCAGGTCGGCGCCGTCGGCATAGCGGTGGAACGGTGAGTCGAGGTAGGTGCCGGTGTTGCCGATCATCGTGATGACGTCCATCGCGAACTCGGTGCCGGGGGCGTATCTCGACCGCGAGTCCTCCCGGGTGAGGTGCGGTTCGATGACGGGTGCGGGAAGCCCGGGATAGGTGATCATGCCGACCCGGATCGGGTGGCTCAGGTCGACGATGCGCATGGCGCGAGCGTAGGCCGGATCGCGCCGGCGGGAGGGAGCACCCCACGGCGCGTCGCGGACAAGTAAGGTCGCCCTAATTTCTTGCCGACCCGCCACGTCGGCGCCCGACGAAGGGAGTGCGATCCATGCCCGAGCACCTGCGCGTCGCCTACGGCACCGACATGGGCAACGCCGAGGACGCCGCCATGTCGTTCGCCGAGGCCGCCAGCGCCGCGGGCATGCCCGCGCAGGCCGTCGAACTCAACCAACTCGACCCCGCGGCCCTCGACACGGTCACCCACCTCGTGGTGGTGTGTTCGACGTTCGGCGAGGGTGAGTTCCCCGACGACGCGGCCCTGTTCTGGGAGGCCCTGAGCGCCGAGGACGCGCCGCGCCTGGATCATCTGAGCTTCGCGGTGCTCGCCCTCGGGGACACGGCCTACGAGTTCTTCTGCAACGCAGGCAAATTGCTGGACCGACGGTTCGAAGAGCTGGGCGCCACCCGCCTGTTGGACCGCGTGGACGTCGACGGGTTCTACGAGCAGGCGGCGGCGGCCTGGACGGCCGACCTGGTGAAGCTGCTGCAGGCCGCTCGGGGCGACGCGCCCGCCGCACCCGTCGAGGGCCGCGCCCGCGAGCGGCACGCCCCGGTGACGGCGCCGCTCGTCGTCAACCGGCGACTCAACGACCCGGCGTCGGACAAGGAGGTCCGGCACTACGAGATCGACGTCAGCGCAACGGGACTGACCTACCACGCCGGTGACTCACTGGCCGTGCACGCCACCAACGACCCGGCGCTGGTGGCCAGGTTGCTGACCGCGATGGGAGTGTCCGCCGAGCACGTGGCCGCCGACCACGACGAACCCCTCGGCGTGCTGCTCACCGAGCGCCTGGAGATCCGCGTCCCGTCGCGCGCGCTGCTGAACCTCGTGGCCACCCGCACCTCCGACGCCGCCGCGGTCGCGGGCCTGGCCACGGGTGACTCCGTGACACCGGGGTCGTGGGCGTACGGCAAGGACGTCGTCGACCTGCTGGGCCTGGCCGACCTGAGCGTCGACGAGGTGCTGGACACGTTGCGGCCGTTGCAATTCCGCGACTACTCCATCGCGTCGAGCCCCGTCCTGCACCCCGAACGCGTGCACCTGACCGTGGCGACCGTGCGCTATCCGGGTGCCGGCCGCGAGCACGGCGGCGTCGCGTCGACGTTCCTGGCCGACCGCGCCACCTCGGTGCGGGTGCACCTGCGCCCCAACACCACGTTCCGCCTGCCCGCCCCGGACGTGCCGATCATCATGGTCGGGCCGGGCACCGGCATCGCGCCGTTCCGCGCCTTCCTGCAGGAGCGCGCCGCCACGGCGGCCCCTGGACGTTCCTGGCTGTTCTTCGGCGACCGCAGGCGGGCCACCGACTTCCCGTACCGCGAGGAAATCGAGGCGTTCCTCGCCGCGGGCACGCTGACCCGCCTGGACCTCGCCTTCTCCCGCGACACCGCGACGAAGGTCTACGTGCAGGACCGGATGCGCGAGCACGCGGCCGACTTCTTCGCGTGGCTCGAGGACGGCGCCCACCTGTACGTGTGCGGCGACGAGAAGCACATGGCGCGCGACGTCGACGCCGCGCTGCACGCCATCGTCGCCGCACAGGGCGGCCTGGACGAGGCCGGCGCCCACGCCTACGTCAGCGACATGGTCAAGACGCACCGCTACGTCCGCGACGTCTACTAGCGGAGGCCGCCGGCGGCGACACCTGGGCCGCGCCGGATCAGCCGCGAAACACCGTGCCCCGCAGGATGATCAGCTCCGGGTGGTCGAGCACGCCCGGCATCCTGGGGTCGGCGGAGTAGCACACCAGATCCGCGGAGGCGCCGTGCTCCAGCGCCGGTCTGCCCAACCACGCCCGCGCATCCCAGCACGCCGCGCCCAGCGCGGCCGTGGGGTCCAGCCCGACGCGCCGCAGCGCGGCCACCTCGTCGGCGATGCGGCCGTGGGCGATCATGCCGCCGGCGTCGGTGCCCGCGAAGATCGGCACGCCTGCGTCGTGCGCGGCCGCGACGCGCCGCGGGCACGAGGCGTAGAGGTCACGCATGTGCGCGGCGTAGGTCGGGTACCGGTGCGCGCTGTCGGCGATGCCGGGGAAGTTCTCGATGTTGATCAGCGTCGGCACCAGCGCGGTGCCGTGCTCGAGCATCATCGCGATGACGTCGTCGGTGATGCCGGTGCCGTGCTCGATGCAGTCGATTCCCGCCGCGATCAGGCCGGGCAGCGCATCCTCGCCGAACACGTGGGCGGTGACCCTGGCCCCGTTGGCGTGGGCGGCAGCGATGGCGGCCGTCAGCACGTCGTCGGACCACAGCGGTGTCAGATCGCCGACCTCGCGGTCGATCCAGTCACCGACCAGCTTCACCCAGCCGTCGCCGAATCGTGCCTGGGCGGCCACGACCTCGGGCAGCTGCGCCTCGTCCTCGACGTCGATGGGCACGTTGGGCAGGTACCGCTTGGGCCGCGCCACGTGGCGCCCCGCCCGGATGATGCGCGGCAGGTCCTCGCGATCGTCGAGGCTGCGGGTGTCCACGGGCGATCCGGCGTCGCGCAGCAGCAGGGCACCGGCGTCCCGCTCGGTCTCCGCCTGGCGGATGGCCTCGTCCCACTCCACCGCACCTCCGGGGCCCAGACCCACGTGGCAGTGCGCGTCGACCAGTCCCGGGATGACCCACCCGCCGGCGAACACCGTCTCGGCGGCGGCGATCGGCTCGGCGCTCAGCGTGCCGTCGTGGATCCACCACTCCACGGGCTCGCCATCGGGCAGGCCGCGGCCCGCCACGTGCAGCGGTCCGTGCGGGGCAGGGGTCACCAGCCGATCATCACACGCTAGTTCTTGGGGAACTTCAGCTTCGAGAGGTCGAAGTTCGCCAGGCCGGGCGGCAGTTCGTCGAGACCCTTGGGCATGTTCGACAGATCGGGCATGCCGGTGATCGCGGCGGGGTCCATGCCGAACGGATTGCGGGTCTTCGGCGGCGTGGGACCCTTGCCCTTCTTCTTGCCCGCCTGCTTGTTCTTGCCCTTGGCCGCCTTGCGCGACGAGCCGCCCTTGCGGCCGAACGGCATGCCCATCTGGCCGGCCATCTGCGACATCATCTTGCGGGCCTCGAAGAACCGGTCGACGAGCTGGTTCACCTCGGCGACCGTGACCCCGGAGCCGTTGGCGATGCGCAGTCGGCGCGAGGCGTTGATGATCTTCGGATCGTCGCGCTCCTGGGGCGTCATGCCGCGGATGATGGCCTGCACGCGATCGAGCTGCTTGTCGTCGACGGCCGCCAGCGCGTCCTTCATCTGGCCGGCGCCGGGCAACATGCCCAGCAGGTTGCCGATGGGACCCATCTTGCGGATGGCCAGCATCTGCTCCAGGAAGTCCTCGAGCGTCAGCTCACCGGAGCCGATCTTCGCGGCGGCCGCCTCGGCCTGTTCGGCGTCGAAGACCTGCTCGGCCTGCTCGATGAGCGTGAGCACGTCACCCATGCCCAGGATGCGGCTGGCCATGCGGTCGGGGTGGAAGACGTCGAAGTCCTCGAGCTTCTCCCCGGCGGACGCGAACAGGATGGGCGCCCCGGTCACCTCGCGCACCGACAGTGCGGCGCCGCCGCGGGCGTCGCCGTCGAGCTTGGTCAGCACCACCCCGGTGAACCCGACGCCCTCGCGGAACGCGTCGGCGGTGGTGACCGCGTCCTGACCGATCATCGCGTCGAGGACGAAGAGCACCTCGTCGGGGTCGACGGCGGCGCGGATGGCCGCCGCCTGGTTCATCAGCTCCTCGTCGATGCCGAGGCGGCCGGCGGTGTCGACGATCACGACGTCGTGGTGTTTGGCCCGGGCCTCGGCCAGGCCGGCCGCCGCCACGTCCACGGGGTTGCCCGCGGTCATCTGCTCGATGGTCTCGCCGCCGGGAGCGACGCCCGGGTGCGGCGCGAACACGGCCACGCCTGCGCGCTCGCCGACGATGCGCAGCTGGTTGACGGCGCCGGGGCGCTGCAGGTCGCACGCCACCAGCAGCGGCGTGTGGCCCTGCGCCTTGAGCCACCTGGCCAGCTTGCCCGCGAGCGTGGTCTTGCCCGAGCCCTGCAGACCGGCCAGCATGACGACCGTCGGCGGGGTCTTGGCGTAGCGCAGCGTGCGCGTCTCGCCGCCGAGGATCCCGATGAGTTCCTCGTTGACGATCTTGACGACCTGCTGGGCCGGGTTCAGCGCACCCGACACCTCGGCGCCCTTGGCGCGTTCCTTGATGCGCCCGATGAACGCGCGGACGACCGGCAGCGAGACGTCGGCCTCGAGCAGTGCCAGCCTGATCTCACGGGCGGTGGCGTCGATGTCGGCGTCGGTCAGACGCCCCTTGCCCCGCAGGCCCGTGAGCGCTCCGGTGAGCCGGTCGGACAGCGATTCAAACACCCGACCAGCCTAGCTGGCCGCGGTACTCGGCTTGGCCGGTGGCGGGGCCGGGAGCACGGCGAACATCCGGCTCTCGAGGTCCGCGCGCGCCGCGTCACCGAATGGGGTGGCACGGTCGGCCGGGACCTGCAGGCCGAACACGTCGACGACCGACGAGCCCAGCGTCGTCACCTTGGCCCAGGAGATGTCCAGGCCGTCGCGCTCGATGACGGCCGTGAGCCGGGCCAGCAGGCCCGACCGGTCGGCGCTGCGGACCTGCACGACGTACTCCCCCGGCGCACTACCGGGGAACCACAGGATGCGTGGCGGGGCCATCGCCGGGTTGCCAGGTACCGCGGCGGGCACCTCGCCGGCACGGGTCGAGTGCGTGCTCGCCTCGGCGTCGCGGCGCTCCAGCGCGTCGATGACGTCCAGGTCGCCGGACAGCGCCTGGATGAACTGCTGACGCAGCAACTCCGCGGCAGGCGGGGCCCCGAAGCGGGGCGAGACCACGAACGTGTTGATCGCGGTGCCGGCGTGGCTGTTGACCGACGCCGAGTGCACGCGCAGCCCGTTGAGCGCCAGGATGCCCGCGGCCTTGGACAGCAGTCCCCGGGCGTCGGGCGCGATCATCGTCACGTGGTAGGCATGCGACTCGGCGTCCACCAGGTCGACGTGCACGCCGCCTTCGGCGGCCAACCGCAGATAGTGCGGGTCGATCGGATCAGGCTGCGGCAGCGGCTCACCCACCATCGCCAGCCGGCAGCGGCGGACCAGGTCGCCGATCAGCGACGCCTTCCACTCACCCCACACGCCGGGCCCGGTCGCCAGCGCGTCGGCCTCGGTGAGGGCGTGCAGCAGCTCCAGCAGCACGAGGTCGCCACCGAGCTTGCCGACCACCATCTCGATGGTGGCCGGATCCTGCAGGTCACGCCGGGTCGCGGTGTCCGGGAGCAGCAGGTGGTAGCGGACCATCGTGGACAGCAGCGCGACGTCGTCGGCCCACAGCCCCAGCCGCGTCCCGATCTGGGTGGCCAGCTCGGCGCCCAGCGCGCTGTGGTCGCCGCCGCGCCCCTTGCCGATGTCATGGCACAGCGCGCCGAGGACCAGCAGATCCGGCCTGGCGACGCGGGTGGTCAACGCGCTTGCGCGCGAGACGGTTTCCACGAGATGGCGATCGACGGTCCAGATGTGCACCACGTCGCGGGGCGGCAGGTCGCGCACCGCGCCCCATTCCGGGAACAACCGGCCCCACAGCCCGGTCCGGTCCAGCGCCTCGACGGTGGCCACGGTGGCAGGTCCGGCGGACAGCAGCACCAGCAGGTCCTTGAGGGCCTGCGACGGCCACGGTGTCCGCAGCTCCGGCGCCGCCGCCGACAGCCGGCTGAGCGTGGAGGCCGCCATCGGCAGGCCCGACGTCGCCGACGCCGCCGCGACGCGCAAGATCAGTCCCGGGTCTCGTTCCGGGCGCGCGCCCTTGGCCAGGATCACCTCGCCGTTGAACTCGATGACGCCTTCGTCGAGGGGCCTGCGGATGGGACGTCGCAACGCGGCGAAACCGCGGCGCGGCAACGCGTTCGCGGCAGTGCGCAATCCGGCGTCGACGTAGTAGCCGATGGTGCGCGCGGCGTCGGACAGCGTGCGCGCCAAATCGAAGCGATCACCCATGCGCAGCGCGGCACCGATCTCGTCGGCGTACTGCGCCAGCAGCATCTCGCGGCCGCGGCGCGACACCCGGTGCAACTCGGTCCGCACGTTCAACAGCGCCAGGTGCGCGTCGCCGAGCGTGCCGGTGGGCGACGCCAGCGACGTGCTGGGGTAGACGTCGGCCAGCTGGGCCATGGCCAACGCGTTGAGCAACTGGACGTCGCGCAGACCGCCGCGGCCGTTCTTCAGGTCCGGCTCGGCGCGGTGGGCGATCTCGCCGCTGCGCTGCCAGCGCGCCCTGGTGTGTTCCACCAGTTCCTCGAAGCGCGGCGCGATGCCGGTCCGCCACTGCCTGCGCGCACCGCCGACGAGCAGCGCCGAGAGGTCGGCGTCTCCGGCGATGTGGCGCGCGTCGAGCATCGCCAGCCCGGCGGAGATGTCCTCGCCGGCCACCCGCAGTGCCTCGGAGACCGTACGCACGCTGTGATCGAGGCTGATGTTGGCGTCCCACAACGGATACCAGAGCAATTCGGCGACCTGGGAGACGACGTCGGCGGGCATGTCGTCGTGCAGCAACATGAGATCGAGATCGGAGAAGGGCAACAGTTCCCCGCGGCCCAGCCCTCCGGTGGCGACGATCGCGAAGCCGCTCGTCGGCGTGATGCCGATCTCGGTGGCCTTGGTGGTCAACCAGAATTCGTGCAGATCCAGCAGAGCGCTGCGCAGTGCTGCCGAATCCAGTTGGCGGGCACCGCCTTCGAGAAGCTGCTCGGCGGCCTTGACCAAATCGGTGGCGGGACGGGGCGATCCCGCCGCCGGTGCGATCCAACGAGGTGCACCGGTGGCGGGATCTGGTGTCTGATCGGTCATACGCGCATCAGATGGCGTCGGCTCCCCGTTCACCGGTGCGCACCCGCACGACGGTGTCGACCGAGCTCACCCACACCTTGCCGTCGCCGATCTTGCCGGTCCTGGCGGCGGCGACGATGACGTCGACCACCTTGTCGACCGCGGACTCGTCGACCAGCACCTCGACGCGGACCTTGGGCACGAAGTCGACGGAGTACTCCGCACCGCGGTAGACCTCGGTGTGCCCCTTCTGCCGGCCGTACCCCTGCACCTCGCTGACGGTCATCCCGAGGATGCCGTTCTGTTCGAGGCCCGTCTTGACGTCCTCGAGCGTGAACGGTTTGACGATCGCCGTGATCAGCTTCATTTAGTCGTTTCCTTCCCAGGCAGCAGTCGATTGTTCCCGATCATGCGAGTTCGTAGGCAGTTTCCGCATGCTCCGCCTCGTCGATGCCGTTCGCCTCGTCCTCCGCGTCGATCCGGAGTCCCACCGTGTACTTCACGATCAGCGCGACGACCGCCGTGCCAATCGCAGAGTAGAGGAGCACCGCACCGGCGCCGACGGCCTGCCGCCAGAGCTGATCGACGCCACCCCCGTAGAGCAGGCCCGCGACGGCGGCGGGAGCCTCCGGCGTGGCAACCAGACCGACCAGCAGCGTGCCGACGATGCCGCCGACGAGGTGGACGCCGACGACGTCGAGCGAGTCGTCGAAGCCGAACTTGAACTTCAGGCCGACGGCCAGGGCGCAGAGCACGCCCGCGGCGACGCCGATGACCAACGCGCCCAACACGTTCACCGACGAGCACGACGGCGTGATGGCGACCAGGCCCGCCACGATGCCCGAGGCCGCGCCCAGCGAGGTGGCGTGGCCGTCGCGAATCTTCTCGGTGAGCAGCCAGGCCAGCATGGCGGCCGCGGTCGCGACCGTCGTGGTGACGAACGTCGTGCCCGCCGTACCGTTGGCCGAACCCGCCGAACCCGCGTTGAAGCCGTACCACCCGAACCACAGCAGACCGGCGCCGAGCATGACGAACGGCAGGTTGTGCGGGCGCATCGGCGTCTTGGGCCAGCCGCGGCGCTTGCCGAGGATGATCGCCAGCACCAGACCTGCGGTACCGGCGTTGATGTGCACCGCCGTGCCGCCCGCGAAGTCCACGGCCTTGAGCTGGTTGGCGATCCACCCACCGTTCTCGGCGGTCGCGCCGTCGAAGGCGAACACCCAGTGCGCCACCGGGAAGTACACGACGGTCACCCACAGCGCCGAGAACAGCAGCCAGCCACCGAACTTGATGCGATCGGCGACCGCACCCGAGATGAGCGCCACGGTGATGATCGCGAACATCAACTGGAACGCCACGAACACGGTGGCGGGAATCGTGCCCACCAGCGGGATGGTCACCGCGGCGGCCGCGTCGACACCCGCGGCCGGGTCGGCGACCACCTCGGCGGCCGCGTTCCCGCCGATCAGACCCTTGAGACCGAAGAACTGCGTCGGGTCGCCGAACAGGTGGAACGTGTCGTTGCCGAAGGCCAGGGAGTAGCCGTACAGCACCCACAGGACCGAGACGACGCCCATGGCGCTGACACTCATCATGACCATGTTCAGCACGCCCTTGGCGCGCACCATGCCACCGTAGAAGAACGCCAGGCCCGGTGTCATCAACAGCACCAGCGCCGCACTCGCCAACATCCATGCCGTGTCACCGGTGTCCGGCAACCCCAGCGTCGGGAATTGGTCCACTCGCGATTTCCTCCTTCGCCCATGCCACGGTTGATCACCGTCGACCTAGGCCAGAACAATGCGCAGTGGTTGTTTCACCGACGACGCCGTGGCGTTTCGCCCGTGTGAACGGATCGGCCGGTTGCGTTTCGCCGGCGTTAACCGCCACGTCAGCGTCCTCGGGCGGGTGAGGCAAATCGGCGGCTACGGCAGTGCGTCTACAGGGGTGCGTCTACAGGAGTGCGCCTACAGAAGTGCGTCGACGAACGCGGCGGGCTCGAACGGCGCCAGGTCGTCGGGCCCCTCCCCCAGCCCGACGAGCTTGACCGGCACGCCCAGCTCCTGCTGCACGCGGAACACGATCCCGCCCTTGGCCGTTCCGTCGAGCTTGGTCAGCACCACGCCGGTGATCTCGACGACCTCGGCGAACACCCTGGCCTGCTGGAGACCGTTCTGTCCGATGGTCGCGTCGAGCACCAGCAGGACCTCGTCGACCTCGGCACGCTTGGTCACGACCCGCTTGACCTTGCCCAGCTCGTCCATGAGGCCCGTCTTGGTGTGCAACCGGCCCGCGGTGTCGACCACCACCACGTCGGCGCCGGTGGCGATGCCCTTGTCGACGGCGTCGAACGCGACCGAGGCCGGATCCGCGCCCTCGGGGCCGCGCACCACCTCCGCCCCGACGCGCGACGCCCAGCTCTGCAACTGGTCGGCCGCGGCGGCGCGGAACGTGTCTGCCGCGCCCAGCACGACGCGGCGCCCGTCGGCCACCAGCACGCGCGCCAGCTTGCCGACGGTCGTGGTCTTGCCGGTGCCGTTGACGCCGACGACCAGCAGCACCGACGGCTTGTCGGCATGCGGCAGCGCACGGATGGAGCGGTCCATCTCGGGGTGCAGCTCCGAGATCAGGACGTCGCGCAGCACCGCGCGGGCGTCGGCCTCGGTGCGCACGTTGGCGCTGGCCATGCGCGTGCGCAGCGACGCGACCACCGACTGGGTGATGGTGGGCCCGAGGTCGGCGATCAGCAGCACGTCCTCGATCGACTCCCACGAGTCCTCGTCGAGGTCACCGCCGCCGAGCAACCCGAGCATGCTCTTGCCGAGGGCGCCCTGCTGCTTGGCCAGACGGCCGCGGAGACGTTCCAGCCGCCCTTCGCTCGGGGCGATGGCGTCGATCTCACTCGCCGCGGGGGCGGTGACCTCGGGCTCGGGCGCCGCGGGGGCGGTGACCTCGGGCTCGGGCGCCGCGGGGGCCGTGACCTCGGGCTCCGGCGCGGGCGGCGCCTGCTCGGGTTCCGCCTCGACGGGTTCGGGCTCGGCCTCGATGACGGGCTCGGGCAACCGGACGTCGGCGATGGGTCGCTTCGGGGCGTCGCGCGGGATCTCGGCGTCGTCGCCCACCGTCGGCGAGCCGGAGGTGTCGATGCGTTCCGGCGGCGTGACCGGGGTGGGCGGCGCCGTCCGCGTGCCCTGGCTGAACGTGATGCCCGACGACGCCGTGTAGTTGCCGGACTTGTCCAGCTGTGTCGTCGGCTCCGGTGGGGTGAGGCTGATCCGCCGCCTGCGGTAGCGCACCAGGCCCACCACGAGGGCTACGACGATCAGGACCGCGACGACCGCTATGGCGATCCACAAACCTTCAGTCACGGCGCCATTGTCTCAGGACACGCGGGGGCCGAGACACCCACCGGCGTTCAGCCCGCGGTGCCGACCAGATCCTGACCGCGCATCCGCTGCGAGATCACCTGCGTGATGCCGTCCCCCTGCATGGTGACGCCGTACAGCGCATCGGCGATCTCCATCGTCGGCTTCTGGTGGGTGATCACGATCAGCTGCGAGCGCTCCCGCAGCTGCTCGAACAACCCGATGAGGCGGCGCAGGTTCACGTCGTCGAGCGCGGCCTCGACCTCGTCCATGATGTAGAACGGCGACGGCCGCGCCCGGAAGATCGCCACCAGCATGGCGACGGCGGTCAGCGACTTCTCGCCACCGGAGAGCAGCGAGAGCCGCTTGACCTTCTTGCCCGGAGGCCGCGCCTCCACCTCGATGCCGGTGGTCAGCATGTCGTTGGGGTCGGTCAGCAGCAGCCGGCCCTCGCCGCCCGGGAACAGCGAGGCGAACACCTGGGTGAACTCCCGCTCCACGTCGGCGTAGGCGTCGGTGAACACGCGCAGGATGCGCTCGTCGACGTCGGAGATGACGTCCATGAGGTCCTTGCGCGCGGCCTTGACGTCCTCGAGTTGGGTGGACAGGAAGTTGTAGCGCTCCTCGAGCGCCGCGAACTCCTCGAGCGCCAACGGGTTCACCCGGCCCAGCTCGGTGAGTTCCTTGGCGGCCTTCTTGGCCCGCCGCTCCTGGGTCGGTCGGTCGAAGGGCATCGGCGCGGGCGCGGTGACCTGCTCACCGCGTTCGCGGGCCTGTTCGTACTCGGCCATCTCCAGCTCCGAGGGCGGCAGCGCGACGTGCGGGCCGTACTCCTCGACGAGGTCGGCCACCGCCATGCCGAACTGTTCGAGCACCTGCGCTTCCAACTGCTCGATGCGCAGCGCCGCCTGCGCCTTGGCGACCTCGTCGCGGTGCAGCGCGTCGACGAGGGTCGCCAGCCTGGTCCCCAGGTCGTTGACCTCACCGCGCGCCGTGGCGAGCGCCTCGACGCGCAACGTGCGCTCCTGCGCCAGCTCGTCGCGGGCGCGGGCGGCCACGGTGACCGTCTCGGCCAGCCGCGCGGCCACCAGGCGACCCGAATCCTCCACCGCCGCAGCCACTTTGGAAGCCACCTCGCGTGCCTGCTTGGCCCGCTGAGCGCGCAGCCGGGACTCGCGCTCGGTGGCGGCGGCGCGACGCAGCGAGTCCGCGCGGCCCCGCACGGCGTTCGCCCGCTCCTCGGCGGTCCGGACGGCCAGCCGGGCCTCCACCTCGGCGGCCCGCGCGGCGTCGGCGGCCGCGGTGCTCTCCTGCCGGTCGACGGGTTGCGCCTCGAGCGTGGGTGCCTGCTGGGCGTTGTGCAGCCGGTTCTCGAGATCGGTCAGCTCCTCGACGGTCTTGGCCCGACCGGCCTCGAGTTCGTCACGCTGGCGTACCAGCCGCTGCCACTCCTCGTCGGCGATGCGCGCCTCCTGACCGAGTCGGCCGAGCTGCTCGTAGATCGACGAGATCGCGGCGTCGGACTCGTTGAGCGCGGCCAGCGCCTGTTCGGCGGCGTCGCGGCGGTCCCGCTGCTCGGCCAGGGCCCCGGACAGCGCCGCACCCAGGTCGGCCACCTGGCGCTCGGCCCGCGCGAGTTCGGTCGTGGCCTTGTCGATCTCGGCGGCGATCTCGAGCGTCGACGGCTTGCGGTCCGAACCGCCGGTGATCCACCCCGCGCCCACCACGTCCCCGTCGGTGGTGACGGCCACCAGCCGCGGCAGGCGGGCCACCACCTCGCGGGCGGCTTCCAGGTCACCGACCACCACGACGTGTCCCAGCAACGCCACGAGCGCGCCGCGCAGGCGGTCGGGTGCGGTCACCGCGTCCAATGCCCACGTCGCCCCGGCGGGCAGTCCGCCCACGTCGCCCCGGTGCGCGGCCAGGGCGTCCGGCCAGTCCCCCAGCACGAGGGCCGCGCGGCCGCCGTCGGACTCCTTGAGCGCTGTCACCGCGGCACGTGCGGCGCCGAAGTCGTTGGCCGCCAACGCGTCTGCCGCCGGACCGAGCACCGCGGCGACCGCCACCTCGAAACCGGGGGCCACGCGGACCAGGTCGGCGAGCGCACCGAACAGTCCCGTCGCCCCGTGGTGGTCCTGCAGCCAGGCCGCACCGTCGCGACGATCCAGCGTCACCGTGAGCGCCTCGATGCGGGCCTGCAGCGACGCGACCTGCCGTTCGGCGCCACGCTCGGCGGTCTGCAGCTCCGCGACGCGCTCGTCGGCGAGGCGCAGCGCGGTCACCGTCCGGTCGTGGTGCTCGTCGAGGCCCGCCTCACCGGCGTCGAGTTCGCCGACGCGGCCCTGGACGGTCTCGAACTCCGCCTTGGCGGCGTGGCTCCGGTTGGCGGCCTCCTCGATGCTGACGGTCAGTCGCGCCACGCTCTCGTCGGTGGACTCGACGCGGGTACGCATGGTGTCCACCTGCCCGGACAGCCGGGCCAGCCCCTCGCGACGATCGGCCTCGGCGCGGGTCGCGGCCATGTGGGCGCGTTCCGCCTCGGCGGCCACGCGTTCCCGTTCGGCCAGCTCCTCGCGGGTGGTCTCGAGGCGCAGCCGGCATTCCTCCAGGTCCTCGAGCAGCTCGATCTCGTGGGCCGCGACCTCCTCGGCCTCGGCCTCCAACTCGTCGGGGTCGGGGCCGTGGGTGGTGTCGGCCTCCGCGTCGAGCAGCAACTGCGCCCGGTCTCGGGCGATGCGCACCGTCGCGCTCACGCGCTCGGCCAGCGCGGACAGCCGGAACCACGTCTGCTGGGCGGCCTCGGCGCGGCCGGTCAGTTCGCCGACCGCCGCTTCGTGAGCGGCGAGTTCGGCGGTGGCCTCGTCGAGGCGGGCGGCGACCCGGTCGTGCTCGGTGCGCAGCGCCACCTCGGCCTGAAAGGTGTCGTCGAACTCCGTCTTGCGGGTCACCAGGTCGTCGGCCGCCAACCGCAGGCGGGCGTCGCGCAGGTCGGCCTGGATGGTCTGGGCCCGCCTGGCCACCTCGGCCTGGCGGCCCAGCGGCTTGAGCTGGCGCCGCAGCTCCGTGGTCAGGTCGGTGAGGCGGGCCAGGTTCGCCTGCATCGCGTCGAGCTTGCGCACGGCCTTTTCCCGACGCTTGCGGTGCTTGAGGACGCCCGCGGCCTCCTCGATGAACGCCCGCCGGTCCTCGGGCCGGGATTCCAGGATCTCCGAGAGCTTGCCCTGGCCGACGATGACGTGCATCTCCCGGCCGATGCCCGAGTCGCTCAGCAGTTCCTGGACGTCCATCAGACGGCAGCTGCTGCCGTTGATCTCGTACTCGCCGGCGCCGTCGCGGAACATCCGCCGCGTGATCGACACCTCGGAGTACTCGATGGGCAGCGCGTTGTCGGAGTTGTCGATGGTCAGCGTGACCTCGGCGCGGCCCAGGGGCGCACGCGACGACGTGCCCGCGAAGATGACGTCTTCCATCTTGCCGCCGCGCAGCGTCTTGGCGCCCTGTTCGCCCATCACCCAGGTCAGGGCGTCGACGACGTTGGACTTGCCGGACCCGTTGGGGCCGACGACGCACGTGATGCCCGGCTCGAAGCGCAGAGTCGTCGGCGAGGCGAAGGACTTGAAGCCCTTCAGCGTCAGACTCTTCAGATGCATGGCGAGTCAGCCTACCGCCGGTGGCGTCAGCGCTCGGTGAAGCCGTCCATGGGCTCGCCCGCCGGCGCCCAGTCGGCGACCACCGTCGTCACCTCGCCGGGCGTGGCACCGCCCTGCAGCAGCGCCAACAGGCGCTCGGCCGCCGCGCGGGGACCGCGCGCCACCACCTGGACGCGGCCGTCGGGCTTGTTGGCGGCGTAGCCGCTCAACCCCAGCTCCAAGGCGCGCGAGCGCGTCCACCAGCGAAAGCCCACGCCCTGCACGCGGCCGTGCACCCAGGCCACCAGCCGGACGTCGTCGTCACCCGACATCGTGGCCCGGCGCTGCGGCCGTGTCGACGACGTCGAGCGTCACCTCGGTGCCCTCCTTGAGGGTCCTGCCGACGGTGCACACCTTGTCGATGGAGCGGCCCACGATGGTGAGCAGCTTCGCCCGATCCTGCTCGCCCAGCGCGCTCAAATCGACCTCGAGCCGCTCGTCGAGCCGTGGGTACACCTCGCGCTCACGGTCGGGTGGGCCCGACACGCGGATGGTCACCGCGTAGTCGTCGCCGAGTCTGGTGCGCAGCGGATGGTCGCTGGACATGCCACTGCACGCGGCCAGCGCGATCTTGAGCAGCTCGCCGGGGGTGAAGACACCCTCGACGTCCTCGGAGCCCACCAGCACCTCTGCACCGCGTGAACTCTTGCCGGTGTAGCGGCGCACCCCGGTGCGCTCCACCCACAGTTCGGTCATGCACGTACCTCTCTCGTCGACGATCAGCGCGGCGTCGATGACCGCGGTTTCGGTTGGCAGCGCGGACAATAGAACGACGAGCGGTTCATGAACCTGTCGCGCTGCATCACCGCGCCGCACCGCTTGCACGGCTCCCCCTCGCGCCCGTACGCGTCCAGGGAGCGGTCGAAGTACCCGGACTCGCCGTTGACGTTGACGTACAGCGAGTCGAACGACGTGCCGCCCTGCCCGAGCGCGTCGCGCATCACCTCGGCCGCGTGCGCCAGGATCTCGGCCAGCTTGGGTTTGGTGAGCGCCTCGGCCAGCCGGGCCCCGTTGACCTTCGCCCGCCACAGCGCCTCGTCGGCGTAGATGTTGCCGATGCCCGACACCACGGTCTGGTTCAGCAACTGCCGCTTGATCTCGGAGTGCTTGTGGCGCAACACCTTCACGACGGCATCGCGATCGAATTCCGGGTCGAGCGGGTCCCGCGCGATGTGGGCGACGGGCTCGGGCAACTCGGTGCCGTCGACGGTGAGGAGATCGGCGAGCATCCAGCCGCCGAACGTGCGCTGGTCGACGAAGCTCAGTTCGGTGCCGTCGTCGAGCAGCGCGGCGATGCGCAGGTGCTCGGCCTTGCGGATGGGCCCCAACAGCATCTGGCCGCTCATCCCGAGGTGCACGACGAGGGCCTCCCGGCCGTCGAGGACCAGCCACAGGAACTTGCCACGCCGCCCGGTGGCGACGACGGTGCGGTCCAGGAGGCGCGCGGTCAGATCGCCCGGGCCGGCCTCGTGGCGCCGGACCGCGCGCGGATGGTGCACGCGCACCGCCGTGATGGTCCTGCCGGTGACGTGCGCGTCCAGACCGCGGCGCACCACCTCGACTTCGGGGAGTTCAGGCATCGCGGGACGGCGCTGCCTCCGGCCGGAGCGCCCCGTCCCGGGACGGCTCGGAATCCAGTGCGGTCCACGCCTGGGCGGCGGCCTTGATCTCGGCGTCCTTCTTGGTGGTCCCGACGCCGGTGCCGTACTCCTCGCCGTTGACGATGACGAGTGCGGTGAACACGCGATCGTGGTCGGGCCCGTCGGAGCTGACGACGTAGCGCGGCGCACCGAGCCCCCGCGCGGCGGTCAGCTCCTGCAGGCTCGACTTCCATTCCAGCGCGGCCCCCAACGACGGTGCGGTGTCCAGCAGGTCGCCGAACAGCCGCAGCACCACCTCGCGTGAGGTGTCGAAGCCGTGCCGTGAGTACACCGCGCCGAGCAGTGCCTCGACGCCGTCGGCGAGGATGCTGGCCTTGTCCGCGCCCCCGGTGACCACCTCGCCGCGGCCCAGGAGCAGGTAGGACCCCAACCCGTCTTCGGTGAGCGCACGGCCCACGCCCGCCAGTGCCTGGGTGTTGACGATGCTGTTGCGCAGCTTGGCCAGTTCACCCTCGGGGCTGTCGGGGTGCCGATCGATCAGGATGTCGGCGATCAGCAGGCCCAGCACGGCGTCGCCGAGGAACTCCAGGCGCTCGTTGGTGGGCAGGCCGCCGTTCTCGAACGAGTAGCTGCGATGGGTGAGCGCGATCGTGAGCAGCTCGTCGGGCAGGTCGACGCCCAGGGCGTCTAGGAGCGGTCGACGATCGGCCGTCACGACCCGTCCCCGTCCGACGGCGCCGCGTCGTCGGGCAGCAGGGCGGCCAGTTTGGCCCAACGCGGATCGATGACGTCGTGGTGATGGCCGGGTTCGGCGTCGTCCAGGGACACGCCGCACTCCGGGCACAGGCCGGGGCAGTCGGGCCGGCACAGCGGGGAGAACGGCAGGGCGAGCCCGACGGCGTCGACGATCGGCTGTTCGAGATCGACCGTGTCGGCGTGACCGCTGGACCCGACGTGACCGACCTCGTCGGCCTCGGTGGTGGCCTCGGTGACGCTGTCGGGGTAGGCGAACAGCTCGGTGAGTTCGATGTCGACGTGGCCGGTGACCGGCTTGAGGCAGCGGGCGCACTCGGCAGCCGTGGGAGCCGACACCGTCCCGGTCACCAGCACGCCCTCCGACACCGACTGCAGCGTCAGGTCGAGATCGACCGGAGCGCCCGCTTCGATGGCGACCAGCTCGAGCCCGATGCGCCGAGGCGAGTCGACGGTCTCGTCGATCTGCTGCATGGATCCCGGTCTGCGGCCGAGGCGCGCCACGTCGAGGACGAACACCGACGGCGCGTTGCGGCGCGCCCCGTGCCCCTTGGCCGCTGGTCCCTTCGTCGCTGACATGCCCTAGATCCTACGACCGGACCCCGACGGGTCCCGATGGGTCGCGTCGGCGTCGCCGGCCGGTCAGCGCGAGGCGTAGTCGTGCGTGCCCGCCGCGGTGCGCAACTGGTGGCGCCCCCGGCCCACCGAGCGGATGGTGCCGTTGAGGAAGTCCTCGAACTCGGCCAGCTTGCTGTCGACGTAGATGTCGCACTCGCCGCGGAGGCGGTCGGCCTCGGCGTGCGCGGTGTCGATCAACCGCGTGGCCTCCATCGTGGCGGTCTGCACGATCTCGGTCTGCGACACCAGGCGCTGCTGCTCCTTGATGCCCTCCTGCACGGCCTTCTCGTAGGACAGGTTGCCGTTCTCGATCAGGCGGTCCGCCTCGGACTTGGCCCGACCGGTGCTGGCCTCGTACTCCCGCTTGGCCGTCGCGGCCAGGCGTTCGGCCTCGGCGCGGGCGTCGGCGACCATGCGCTCGGCGTGCTGACGCGCCTCGGCCACCATCCGGTCGGCCTGCCCCTTGGCGTCCGAGAGCAACCGGTCGGCCTCGGCGCGCGAGTGATTGATCAGCGAGTCGGCCTCGACGGTGGCGTTGGCCACCATGTTGTCGGCGTGTTCCTTGGCCTCGCGCAGCATGCTGTCGCGGGCGTCGAGCACGTCCTGGGCGTCGTCGAGTTCGCCTGGGATCGCGTCCTTGATGTCGTCGAGAAGTTCGAGGACGTCACCGCGCGGGACCATGCAACCTGCCGTCATCGGCACGCCGCGGGCTTCCTCCACGATGGCGCCAAGCTCGTCGAGCGCCTCAAATACTCGGTACACGGCAAGGTCCTCCAGGCGTAGTCGTTGGTACCAGTGTGCCTGGTGTTACTCGTGTGACTGGGCTTTTGCGCGCCGGTGTGTCGCGTCGCCGCCTGGCGGGCTAGCCGCCGAGCTTGGCGCGCAGCCGCTCGTTGACGGGGGCGGGCAGCAGGTCGGTCACGTCGCCGCCCAGCGTCGCGACCTCCTTGGCCAGCGACGACGACACGAACGCGTACTGCGGGGCCGTCGCGACGAAGAACGTGTCGACACCGGCGACGTGGCGGTTCATCTGCGCCATCTGCACCTCGTACTCGAAGTCGGCGCCCGTGCGCAGCCCCTTGACGATCGCGGTCAGGCCCCGCGCCTTCACGAAGTCGACCACCAGGCCACTGCCGCTCTCGACGCGCAGGTTCGGCAGATGCGTCGTCGACTCCCGGATCAGCTCGATGCGCTCCTCGGCGGTGAACATGCCCTTCTTGTTGGGATTCACCAGCACCGCCACGACGACCTCGTCGAACTGGGCGCAGGCCCGCTCGAACACGTCGACGTGACCGAGGGTCACGGGGTCGAAGGATCCCGAACACACCGCGCCGCTCATGCGGGGCACGCTACGCGATGGGCTCGGACTCGCCGAACTCCACACGGGTGTCGCCGTAGGTGCGCGGTTTCCACCCCGTCCACCCCCGGGGCCAGTCGAGCGGCGGCGCCGACGCCGGGCGTTCGACCACGGCGATGGTCCCGTCCCCCGCCCAGCCTGCGCCCGCCAGCGCGGCCACCACGTCGACCACCTCGGCGGTGGACACCTCGTAGGGCGGATCGGCGAACACCAGGTCCGCGGCCGCCGGCGCGGGCGCACTCACGATGGAACGCACCGTGGCACAACGAATGTCGACGCCGATCGCGCCCAGGTCCGCGGCGTTGCGCGCGATCACGTCCGCGGCCCGCCGGTCGGCCTCGACGAACGTCGCCGCGGCCGCACCGCGCGAGACGGCCTCCAGCCCCAACGCACCCGAACCGGCATACAGGTCCAGCACGCGGATGCCCTCGAAGTCCAGGCGCGCCGCCAGCACGTTGAACACCGACTCGCGCACCCGGTCGGTGGTCGGCCTGGTCCCGGTGCCGCCGCGAGATCTGCCCTGCGGCACCGTGATTCGTCGGCCGCCGTGCCTGCCGCCGATGATGCGGGTCAGTCCGAGCCTCCCGAACCGGTGGCGGCGGAACCGATCACGACCAGCAGGTCGCCACCCTCGACCTGGGCCGTCTCGGCGACGGCGACACGAGTGACGGTGCCCGCCTTGGGCGTCGTGATCGCGGCCTCCATCTTCATGGCCTCGATGGTGGCAACGGTCTGACCGGCCTCGACGCGGTCCCCCTCGGCGACCCCGACCGTGACCACGCCGGCGAACGGCGCCGCGACGTGGTCGGCGTTGCCCTTGTCGGCCTTCTCGGCCAACGGCACGTCGCTGGCCACCGACTGGTCGCGTACCAGCACGGGACGCAGCTGGCCGTTGATGATGCACATCACGGTGCGCATGCCGCGCTCGTCGGGATCGGAGATGGCCTCCAGCCCCACGATGAGGTCGACGCCCTTCTCGATCTGGATGCGGTGCTCGTCGCCGTGACGCAGACCGTAGAAGAACTGATTGGCGCTCAGCCGCGACGTGTCGCCGTATTCCTCGCGGTGCGCCTCGAACTCCTTGGTGGGCCCCGGGAACAGCAGCCGGTTCAGCGTCGCCTGCCGCGCCACCCCCGGCTCGGCGAGCGCCGCCTCGTCCGCGGCGGCCAGCGCCACCTCCGGCTTGGGCTCGGCCCGGCCCTGCAAAGCCTTGGTGCGCAACGGTTCCGGCCACCCGCCTGGCGGATCGCCCAGCTCGCCACGCAGGAACCCGATCACGCTGTCGGGGATGTCGTAGCGGGCCGGGTCGGCGGCGAACTCCTCGGCCGAGACGCCGGCCCCGACCAGCGCCAAGGCCAGGTCACCCACGACCTTGCTCGACGGCGTCACCTTCACCAGTCGGCCCAGGATCGCGTCGGCGCCGGCGTAGGCGGACTCGATGGCCTCGAAGTGACCTCCCAGCCCCAGGGCGATGGCCTGCTGGCGCAGGTTGCTCAGCTGCCCGCCCGGGATCTCGTGGGTGTACACCCGCCCCGTCGGGGCGGGTAGGCCCGACTCGAACGGCTCGTACACCCGCCGCAGCGCCTCCCAGTAGGGCTCCAGCTCACACACCGCCGCCAAGTCCAGCCCGGTGTCGACCTTGGTGTGCGCCGCGGCCGCCACGATCGAGGACAGCGCGGGCTGGCTGGTGGTGCCCGCCAGCGGCGCCGCCGCCCCGTCGACCGCACTGGCCCCGGCCTGCCAGGCCGCCAGGTAGGTCGCCAGCTGGCCGCCGGGGGTGTCGTGGGTGTGCACGTGGACCGGCAGGTCGAACCGCTGCCGCAAGGCGCCCACCAGGGTGGCGGCCGCCGGTGCCCGCAGCAGACCGGCCATGTCCTTGATCGCCAGCACGTGCGCGCCCGCCTCGACGATCTGCTCGGCCAGCCGCAGCCAGTAGTCCAGCGTGTACAGCGTCTCGTTCGGGTTCGACAGGTCGCCGGTGTAGGACATCGCCACCTCGGCCACCGCCGTGCCGGTCTGGCGCACCGCGTCGATGGCGGGGCGCATCGAGTCGACGTTGTTGAGCGCGTCGAAGATCCGGAACACGTCCACCCCGGTGCGGGTGGCCTCGTCGACGAACGCGTGCGTCACCGTCTCCGGGTAGGGGGTGTAGCCGACGGTGTTGCGTCCGCGCAGCAACATCTGCAGGCAGATGTTGGGGATGGCCTCCCGCAGTGCCGCCAGGCGCTCCCACGGGTCTTCCTTCAGGAACCGCCGCGCCACGTCATAGGTGGCGCCGCCCCAGCATTCGATCGACAGCAGCTGCGGTGTCATGCGCGCGACGTACGGTGCCACCAGCAGCAGGCCCGACGAGCGCACCCGCGTGGCCAGCAGCGACTGATGGGCGTCGCGGAACGTCGTGTCGGTGACCCCGACGGCGTCGGAGTCACGCAGCCACGCCGCGAATCCCTCGGGTCCCAGCTGCTCGAGGCGCTGTTTGGAGCCGGCGGGCGGCGCCGTCGTCAGGTCCAGCTCCGGCAGCTTGTCCTGCGGATACACCCGCTCGCGGTCGCGGTAGGGCGAGTTCACCGTCACCTCGGCCAGGAACTTCAGCATCTTGGTGCCGCGGTCGGCCGGGGTGTGCGCGGTGAGCAGGTGCGGGCGGTCGTCGATGAACGACGTCGTCACGCGTCCCTGACGGAAGTCCGGGTCCTCCAGCACCGCCTGCAGGAACGGGATGTTCGTCGACACCCCGCGGATGCGGAACTCGGCCAGCGCTCGCTTGGCGCGCGCCGCCGCGACGCCGAAGTCGCGTCCGCGGCACGTCAACTTCACCAGCATCGAGTCGAAGTGCGCCGAGATCTCGGCACCGAGGTTCGTGCCGCCGTCGAGACGGATGCCCGCGCCGCCGGGCGAGCGGTATCCGGTGATGCGGCCGGTGTCCGGGCGGAAGCCGTTGGCCGGGTCCTCGGTGGTGATGCGGCACTGCATGGCCGCGCCGCGGATCCGCACGGTGTCCTGGCTCAGCCCGAGATCGGCCAGCGTCTCCCCCGCGGCGATCCGCAGCTGCGAGGACACCAGGTCCACGTCGGTGATCTCCTCGGTCACCGTGTGCTCGACCTGGATGCGCGGGTTGCACTCGATGAAGACGTGGTGGCCGCGCTCGTCGAGCAGGAACTCGACGGTGCCCGCGCAGAAGTAGCCGATCTGGCGGGCGTAGGCCACCGCGTCGGCGCAGATCCGCTGCCGCAGTTCCTCGTCGAGGTTGGGCGCGGGTGCCAGCTCGATCACCTTCTGGTGGCGGCGCTGCACCGAGCAGTCGCGCTCGAACAGATGCATCACCTCACCGGTGCCGTCGGCGAGGATCTGCACCTCGATGTGGCGCGGGTTGATGACGGCCTGCTCCAGGTAGACCATCGGATCGCCGAACGCGGACTCGGCCTCGCGGCTGGCGGCTTCGACGGCCTCGGGCAGCGCATCGCGATCGGCGACGCGGCGCATGCCCCGCCCGCCGCCGCCGGACACGGCCTTGACGAAGATCGGGAACTCCATCTCGGCGGCCGCGGCCACCAGCTCGTCGACCGAGGCCGACGGGGCCGCCGAGGCCAGCACCGGCAACCCGGCGTCGCGGGCGGCGGCGACGGCACGCGCCTTGTTGCCCGTGAGTTCCAGCACGTCGGCGCCAGGGCCCACGAACGTGATCCCGGCCTCGACGCAGGCCCGTGCCAGGTCCGGATTCTCCGAGAGGAAGCCGTATCCCGGGTACACCGCGTCGGCACCCGCGAGGCGCGCCACACGGATGATCTCGTCGACCGACAGGTAGGCGCGCACCGGGTGGCCCTCGGTGCCGATCTGGTAGGACTCGTCGGCCTTCAGCCGGTGCGGCGAGTTGCGGTCCTCGAAGGCGTACACCGCCACCGTGCCGATGCCCATCTCGTAGGCGGCACGGAATGCGCGGATCGCGATCTCACCGCGATTGGCCACCAGCAGCTTCGAAATCACGGGCTACCCTAACCCGCCTCCCGGTCTGCACCGAACCGATCAGAGAAGCGTGGACCAGTAGTTCCAGAAGCGGATCAGGATCAGACACACCAGCGCGGTGAACCACAGCGCCACCAGCGACCACCGCCACTGGTACAGCACGCGCGCCACGGGGTTGCCCGCCAGGGGGCGCAGCGCGATCGAGGCGACCACGACGAACAGCGGGACGGTCACCGACCACACCACCATGCAGTACGGGCACAGGGCGCCGATGCGGTACAGGCTCTCGAAGATCAGCCAGTGCACGAACACCACGCCCAGCAGCGTGCCGCCCGTCAGGCCGTACCAGTACCACTGCGGCAGGCGGACGTTCGCGAGCGCCAGCACGCCCGTCACGACCACCACGGCGAACGCGGCGATGCCGATGAGCGGGTTCGGGAAGCCGAACAGCGAGGCCTGCGGAGTGACCATCACCGAGCCGCACGACAGCACCGGGTTGATGCTGCACGACGGCACGTAGGCCGGGTTGATCAGGATTTCGATCTTCTCGACGGTCAGCGTGAACGCGGCGGCGAAGCCGACGACGCCGGCGACCAGGATCCAGACGGCGCTGGACCGTCGCACCCGGACGCCCCCGGGGGCGTCCGAGTCCCGGGCCGTGGAGGCGGCGTCGGTCACCGTCATGGCGCGGCCGGTGCCTGTCCCGGAGCCGGCTGGGCGGGCGGCGCGGCGGTCACCGGGATGTCGCCGACGATCTCCTTCACCTTGGCGACCAGGGCGTCGGGCGTCGAGTACTGGTAGTCCTCACCGTTGATGCGGACGGTCGGGGTGGCCCGGATGTTCGCCGCCGACGCGAGGCCGCCGACCATGTCCATGTACTTGCCGGAGTTGACGCACTCGGGGACGGAGCCGGCGGCGCCTGCCTGGCGGGCGGTCTCGATGAGCTGTTCGTTGGTGGGGAACGACGTGCCGACCTCGCTGGGCTGCTGGGCGTACAGCGCGGCGTGGAAGCGCTGGAACGCCTGCTTGTCCGGCGTCTTGTCCTCGTCGGCCACGCAATAGGCGGCCGCCGAGGCGCGAGAGGAGTAGTTGTCGTTCTGCGGCCGGTCCAGGATGGCGACCATGGTGTAGTCGACGGCGATGGCGCCGCTGTCGACGAGGTTCTTGATGGTGGGCCCGAACGTCTGCTCGAAACGGCCGCACACCGGGCACAGGAAGTCCTCGTAGGTGCCCAGGACCACCTTGGGCTCGGTGGTGCCCTCCTTGGTGATGACGTTGCTGGTCTCCACGCGGATGGCCCTGGCCTCGCCGGCGCCCGGCTTGTCCTTCTTGTTGAGCACGATCGTGAGCACCAGCGCGACGGCGAAGATCACCACGACCGCGGTGAGACCGATCTGGATCAGCAGGTTGCGCCTGCGATCGGCGGCCTTGAGGTCGTAGCTGGCGGTCTTCTTGGGTTTGTTGGCCACGGTCACAGGGTACTAGCGGCCTCCACGGCGGCCACCGAGACGGCCGGAGAGGCGCCGGTGGTCACCGTGCGGCCACCGTGATCAGCACCGGGTGAGGTGCGCCTGCAACGCCGAGATGGCGTCGGCCATCGCCGTCACCGCGCCGCCGCCCAGCGGCACGAAGTTGGCGAAGCCGTGGATCATCGGCCCGTAGCAGCGGTAGTCGACGGCGACCCCGGCCACGCTCAGCGCCCGTGCGTACGCCTCGCCTTCGTCGCGCAGCGGGTCGAAGCCCGCGGTGAGGACGAGCGCGGGCGGCAGCCCCGTCAGGTCGTCCGCGAGCAGCGGCGACACGGCGGGGTCGGCGGGGTCGGTGAGATCGCCGGACAGGTAGGTGTCCTGGAACCAGTCCATGTGCCGCTTGGTCAGGAAGAAACCCTCGGAGAACAGCGTCTTGGACCGCGTCTCCCCGGCGAAGTTCGTCGCCGGGTAGATCAGGAACTGCAGGGCCGGTGCGGGCACGTCGGCCTCGGCGCGGACCCGCTGGCACACCACGGCGGCCAGGTTTCCGCCTGCGCTGTCGCCGCCGACCGCGATGCGACGGGGGTCGGCGCCCAGGTCGTCGGCGTGTGCCACCGCCCACCGGTAGGCCGCCAGGCAGTCCTGCGCCGCGGCGGGCGCAGGGTCCTCGGGAGCCAGCCGGTAGTCCACGGACAGCACGTGCATGCCCGCATCGCGACAGATGAGGCGACAGAGCCCGTCGTGCGTGTCGAGGTCGCCCACCACGAAGCCGCCGCCGTGGAAGAACACCAGCAGCGGCGGATGCCCGTCGGCGGCGTTCACCGGGGTGTAGTGCCGCGCACGCAGCGCGCCCGCGGGTCCCGGGACGTCGACCTCGCGTACGCCGACGGCGACCTCCACGTCGATGATCGCGCTGAGCGTGCGCAGCTGCCGACGGGCGACGGTGACGTCGTCGCTGGCGAGCAGCCCGTTGACGCCGGCCGTCCGCTGCGCGGCCAGGACGAACTGCAGCGTGGTGTCGAGGGTGTTGCCGTCGACGGTCACCGTCCGGCGGCCCAGGAGCACGCGTTTGACCGGATCCGGCACGTGCGCGACGGCGGGCATGGTGACGCGGCTGAGGGTGTTGAGCAGGGCCAACCGGGCCGCACTCGGCCTGCCCACGCCGGGATCGACGACCCTGGTGCCACCTACGGCGGTGTCGCGTACGGCGCTGGCGGGCATGCTGGTGGGCATGGTCACTTCTCCGGCTCCCTCGATCACGCTGAACGACGGTAATTCGATTCCCGCCATTGGGTTGGGAGTTTGGCAGACCCCCGCCGAGGACACCGAGCGGGCGGTGTCCGCCGCGCTGCAGGCGGGCTACCGCCACGTCGACACCGCGGCCGCCTACGGCAACGAGGCGGAGGTGGGCCGGGCGGTGCGGGACTCGGGCATCCCGCGTGACGACGTGTTCGTGGTCACGAAGCTGTGGAACGCCGACCAGGGGTTCGACTCGACGCTGCGCGCGTTCGACACCAGCATGGCCAAGCTGGGCCTCGACCGCCTCGACCTGTATCTGGTGCACTGGCCCATGCCGGAGGTCGACCAGTTCGTCGACACGTTCCGCGCGTTCGCACGGCTGCGCGAGGAGGGCCGGGTCACGTCGATCGGGGTCAGCAACTTCGAGCCCGAGCACCTGCGCACCGTCGTGGACGCCACGGGCATCACGCCCGCGGTCAACCAGGTCGAGCTCCACCCCCTGCTGCCGCAGCGCGAGCTGCGCGAGGTGCACGCATCCCTCGGCGTGGCAACCGAGGCGTGGAGCCCGCTGGGCCAGGGGTCGCTGCTGACGCACCCCACGCTGGAGGCCATCGCCGGAGCACACCGCAAAACGCCTGCGCAGGTGTTGATTAGGTGGCACGTCCAGCTCGGTAATATCGTCATCCCGAAATCGGTGAACCCAGAACGGATCAAAGCCAACGTCGACGTGTTCGACTTCGAGCTGACCGAGCAGGACATGGCCTCGGTCGCCGGGCTCGAAGATGGCACCCGGATGGGCCCCGATCCACGAACGTTCAACTTCAGAGGGTAGGTAGAACATGACGTCGGCCGCAGCAGTCCCCAACGTGAGCCTCAACGACGGCAACACGATCCCGGCGCTCGGCATCGGGACCGGCGAGCTGTCCGAGGCCGAGGCCGAGCACGCCGTCGCCGCGGCGCTGCAGGCAGGCATCCGGCTCATCGACACGGCGGCCGCATACGGCAACGAGGCCGCCGTCGGCCGGGCCGTCGCGGCCTCGGGCGTGCCGCGGGCCGAGATCTTCGTGACCACCAAGCTGGCCACCGCCGACCAGGGCTACCAGGCCGGTCAGGACGCGCTCGCCGCGAGCCTCGAGCGGCTGGGCATGGACTACGTGGACCTCTATCTCGTCCATTGGCCTGCAGGCAATCCCAGCAAGTACGTCGACAGCTTCGGCGGCATGATGAAGCAGACGGAGCTGGGCAACGCGAAGTCGGTGGGCGTCGCCAACTTCACGCCCGACGACCTGCAGAACATCCTCGATCTGACGTTCTTCACCCCCGCGGTGAACCAGATCGAGCTGCACCCCCTGCTGAACCAGGCGGCGCTGCGCGCCGTGAACGCCGGACACGGCATCGTCACGCAGGCCTACGGTCCGCTGGGCGTCGGCAAACTGCTCGACAACCCGACGGTGGTCGAGATCGCCAACGCGTACGGCAAGACGCCCGCACAGGTCCTCATCCGGTGGAACGTCCAGCTCGGCAACTCGGTGGTGTACCGCTCGGCCAAGGCCGAACGGATCGTGGAGAACTTCGACGTCTTCGACTTCGAGCTGACCGGCGACCACATGGACGCGCTGAGCGGGCTCGACGACGGCACCCGGTTCCGCCCCGACCCGGAGACCTACAGCGGGAGCTGACCCCGCCGCTTCCGCTGCGCGACACCCGACCGCGCGAGGCCACGCCAACGGCGAGATCGGCCTCGCGCCGTTCCCTAGTGCCCACGCCCTGGTGCCCACACCCTGGCGCCCACACCTTGGCGCCTGCACCCTGGCGCCCACACCCTGGCGCCTGCGCACCTTGGCGCCACGCCCGGCGTCAGCTCGCGACCGCAGGTGCGTCAGCGCTCCCTCTGATCGAATCCTTCTGATCGACGTCCAACCCCGGGCCCAGTCGACCCCGGGACTCGCCGACCACGCACCGACCACGGGGTTTCCGGGGTCCGCCACGGTCGCCGCGGCAGCAGGCTGAAACCAACGGTCCGCACGGGCCGCGGCCGGCATCGGGCGAGAGGAACAGCATGAGGATCGTCGTCATCGGGGGCACGGGGCTGATCGGCTCGAAGGTCGTCGACCTGCTCACCAGCGAGGGGCACCAGGCGGTGGCCGCCTCACCCGGCACGGGTGTCGACACCGTGACCGGCGCAGGCGTGGCAGAGGCGTTCGCCGGTGCCCGCGTCGTCGTCGACGTCTCGAACTCGCCGTCGTTCGACGATGGCCCGGCCATGGACTTCTTCACCGCCGCCACCGGCCACGTCCTGTCCGCCGCGGCCGCTGCCGGCGTGGCACACGTCGTCGCGCTGTCGGTGGTCGGCACCGACCGGCTGCAGGCCAGCGGTTACTTCCGGGCCAAGGCGGCGCAGGAACGGTTGATCGCCGAATCCGGGCTGCCGTACACGATCGTGCATGCCACGCAGTTCTTCGAGTTCGTGGGGCCGATCGCCGACGTCTCCACCGACGGCGACACGGTGCGGTTGCCGTCGGCGCTGTGCCAACCGATCGCCTCGGCCGACGTCGCGACCGCCGTCGCCCGCGCCGCGGTCGGCGACCCCGCCAACGGCATCCGAGAGGTCGCGGGCCCGCAGGCCTACCCCCTCGACGAGCTGGCGCGCGCCGAACTGCGTGCGCGCGGCGATGCGCGCACGGTGCTCACCGATGCCGCGGCACCGTACTTCGGGGTGGCCGTCGAGCAGGACACGCTGATCCCCGGCCCCGACGCGACGGTGTTCGGCACCCGCTACCCGGACTGGCTCGACCAGCATGCCGCCGTCCGCTGATCCGCGACCAACATCCCGAGGAGCATCGATGACCGCCATCAGCGCCGAATCGGACGCCGAACGCTTCGCCAGGCAGACCGCACCGCTGTGCGAAGCCCTGCGGCGACGTGCCAGACGGCTGACCGTGAATCCCGCAGACGCCGACGACCTGGTGCAGGACACCCTGCTGCACGCCTATCGCGGTTTCGGCTCGTTCGAGGACGGGACGAACCTCAAGGCCTGGTTGTTCCGCATTCTCCACAACCGTTGGGTCAGCGCCTACCGCCAGGCGCAGAGCCGGCCGACGCTGGTCGCGCTGGAGGCGGCGGGGGACGTGGCCGACGATCGGTCCGCCGAGGCCGAAGTGCTCGCCGACATGCCAGACGGCGACGTGGGCGCTGCGCTGGGCTCCCTGCCCGACGGGGTGCGGTCGGTGGTCTTCTACACCGCCGTGGAGGGATACACCTACGCCGAAACGGCTGCGCTGCTGGACATTCCGATCGGGACGGTGATGTCACGCGTGTCGCGCGGCAAGCAGCGGCTGCGCGTCGCGCTGGCCCATCGCGACCACGGGTGCCCGACCGAGGCGTTGACGGCATGACCGCCGAATTGGCAGGCCTGCGGGCGCGCTCGTCACCGGCGGCACGGCAGGCATCGGCCGCGCGTGCGCCGAATTGTTCGCCGCGCGTGGTGCGTCCGTGGCCATCGTCGGCCGCGATGCGGCGCGGGGTGCGGCGGTGGCCGCCGCAGC